>JAHWHQ010000006.1 GCA_019323195.1 Candidatus Woesearchaeota archaeon
CTGTCTCATTGGCCTCTGTAGGGGTTGTTTCATTTTTCTCTGCTGTTCCTGTCTCACTGCCTTCTATTACCTCTTCTCCAATATCAACCTGCTCTTTCACGGCCCCCCCTGTAATATCTGTCACCACCGGCTTAGTCTTTCCTGTAGAGCAGGAGCTGAGAATAATCATCATGATTGCCAAAAAAACCAAAACCTTTACCCTCATCTTATTAGGCGTGAATGCAGCAGCATATTTAAATTTTTCCATTATGACTACTATCAAGTTATTAAACAATTTCCCCTGTCAAAACAAAGTTTTTATATATTCCAACAAAAAACCTGGAGATATATGAAGATAATATCCGACCTTCACATACATTCAAGGTTCTCCAGGGCAACCTCCAAGCAGCTGGACATACAAAACCTGGAAAAATACGCCCGGATAAAAGGTGTTAATCTCCTAGGCACAGGCGATTTTACACATCCGGAATGGCTAAAAGAGCTGAAAACCAGCCTGAAAGAGGACGGAGATGGGATCCTGAGGACAAAAAGCGGTTTCCCTTTCATCCTTCAGACAGAGATATCACTCATATATACCCAGGACAAAAAGGGAAGAAGGATACATCTTGTCCTGCTGGCAAAAGACCTTGATGTTGTAGGCCAGATAAACGAATACCTTGGAAAGATTGGAAGGCTTGACTATGACGGCAGGCCTATCTTCAACAGGTCCTGCGTCGATGTTGTCGAGTCCCTTAAAAAGATCGATGACAGCATAGAGATAATACCTGCGCATTGCTGGACTCCCTGGTTCAGCCTTTTCGGCTCTATGTCCGGCTTTGATTCTGTTGAGGAATGCTTCAGGGACCAGGCAAGGCATATCCATGCCCTGGAAACAGGATTATCGAGCGACCCTGCAATGAACTGGCGGCTATCCCAGCTGGACAGGTATTCCCTTGTAAGCTTCTCTGACTTACACAGCTTCTGGCCATGGCGCATAGGGAGGGAATCGACCATATTCGAATTAAGCAGCCTAAGCTATAAGAACATAATCAATGCCATAAGGACAAAAAAAGGCCTTAAAGAGACCATAGAATTCCATGCTGAGGAAGGCAAATACCACTTCTCAGGCCATCGCTCATGCAATGTATGCCTATCTCCAAAAGAGGCGTTAAAGGCAAAAGACCTCTGCCCTAAATGCGGCAGAAAGATAACTGTAGGTGTTGCAGAAAGGATAGAAGAGCTGGCAGACAGGCCCGAAGGCTTTAGGCCAAAAGGCGCAGTCCCTTTCAGGAACCTCATACCGCTCTCTGAACTTATCGCAGGGATAACAGGGTCAGCAGTAAGCACAAAAAAGGTCTGGCAGGAATACAACAAGCTTATTGACGTGTTCGGTGATGAGATGAGCATCCTTCTTGACGCGGACGAGTCCAAGCTGAAGGAAATTACCAGCGACAAGATAGCCAGCATAATAATAAGGAACAGGAGCCAGAAGATACCCTTTAGGCCGGGCTTTGACGGTGTCTATGGAAAGCCTGTATTCGACGAAGACGAGATCCAAGACGAAGAGCTTGTCACAAAATCAGAAGTAAAGCAGAAGGAATTGACGGATTTCTAGGGCCATATCAGCAAAAACATAAGTTTTTTAAGTAATCAAAGTTTCTTTTTTCTCACAACAATGCCTCCGTAGCATAGCTGCACACTTTCTTTCCAAGAAAGTGAGCAAAGAAGGGTACCATATTCGCTGTGCTCATATGGCACGATGCCTCCGTAGCATAGTAGCTATTGCGTCTGACTTGTACGTTAAGATTGGGATTTCCTGCTCAAGAAAAATCCTTGGTCTTTAAGACATCAGAAGGTCGGGAGTGCAAATCTCCCCGGGGGCTTTTTTTAAAAACAATAAAGGTGATACCATGAATCTGATATTTTTAGGCCCTCCGGGCATTGGCAAAGGAACAGTTGCAAAAAAGGTAGTAAAGCAGAAGAACATCCCGCAGATCTCAACAGGAGACCTGTTAAGGGCGGCTGTAAAGGAAGGCTCTGAACTAGGCAAAAAGGCCAAGGAATACATGGACTCTGGAAAGCTCGTCCCTGACAGCCTGGTCATTGACCTTCTAAAGAACAGGATCTCAGAGCAGGACTGCAGCAGCGGCTTTATCCTTGACGGCTTTCCCAGGACAATACCGCAGGCAGAAGCCCTGGAAGGCAACGTAAAGATCCACAAGGTACTAAACTTCAAGGCGTCAAAAGAGACGATCATCCAGCGACTTTCAGGAAGGAGGACATGCAAGAGCTGCAGCGCGATCTACCATCTCCAGAACATCCCGCCGAAAGTGGAAGGAAAATGCGACAAGTGCGGCGGAGAGCTGTTCCAGAGGGATGATGACAAGCCAGAGGCGATAGAAAAGCGCCTGGAGGTATACAAGCAGCAGACTGCTCCTTTGATAGGCTTCTACAAGGAAAAAGGCCTGCTGAAAGACATAGACACAGAAAGGCCCCTCCCTGAGATAATAGCTGACACCATAGCCGCAATTGGTTAAGCTTAAATATGACTGTTTATTCTTTTCTTCAATATGCGCCCCTAGCTCAGCTTGGATAGAGCGATTGATGCCAAACGCATCCGCTAAAGCCTCCTAAGCTATAGGTCCGGAGTTCGAATCTTCGGGGGCGCGTTTTCTTTTTATCTAATTGAGAAGGCCTATTGCGAACAAAGAGAGCAATAGTCCAAAGGGGTGTAGCGGGCGAAGCCCTTACGTGGGAACCTTAGGGGGCGCGTTTTTATTCTTTCTTAACTTCCGCCAGCCCATTAACGCAGTTCTCCACCTTCCCTTCCTTCAGCGCCTTCACTACCTGGTTCGCAGCGTCTATCGCAACGTTCAATTGCGCCTCCTTTGTCGATGCCCCCAGATGAGGTGTGCATATAACCCTATCATGCGCGATCAATGACTGGCATATCGGAGGCTCCTGCTCATAAACGTCCAGAGCAGCTGTCCCAACCTTTCCGGAAAGTACTGCCTTCTCAAGCTCCTTCTCGTTTATGACCCCTCCTCTTGCAACATTTAGTATCCCTACACCGCCTTTCATCATAGAGAACTCCTTCCCAGAGATCATATTCCTTGTCTTGTCGTTCAGAGGGACATGCACAGTTATATAGTCAGCTTCCTTGATAAGCTCTTCAAACTCCGTCTTCCTTATGCCTGCCTCTTTCATCGTCTCCTCATCAACAAAAGGGTCAGAGCAGATAACATCCATCTCAAGCGCATTGGCGACCTTTGCAACCTTCTTGCCCACATTGCCGAACCCTACGATCCCAAGGGTCTTTCCTTTCAGCTCTGTCGCCTTATACTTCTTCCTGTCCCAAACCCCGCCTTTCAGCTCAAGGCTGGAATGTATTATATGCTTTGACAGCATCATAAGCATAGTAAGGGTATGCTCAGCAGCCGCATTGGTGTTTCCAAAAGGCGTATTCTCGACAACAACCCCTTTGCCGGCAGCATACTCAGCATCTATGTTGTCATAGCCGACCCCTGCCCTGGCGACAACCTTAAGGTTCTTAGCTGCATCGATAACCTCCTTAGTGACCTTGATGCCGCTCCTCACTATCATGGCATCTGCATCCCCGCATATCCTGATAAGCTCCTCGACAGAGATGCCAGGCTTGTTCTCAACCTCAAGCCCGTTTTCCTTTAAAATCTCAGTTGCCTTCTCATTGACCTTGTCCGGAATTAAAACCTTCATTCTTATCATCCTCCTTGTTAGAGCTAAAAATAACCTTCAATCTTTTCACAAACGTCTTTAACCTCATCTAATGTCAGGTCTCCCATATGCGCAATCCTGAACGTATTTGGCCTGCCTTCCTTATCCAGCTTCTCATTCAGCTTCCTGTACCCTGAATCTATGCTGTATCCCTTAACAGCCATGTCCTTCTTTATCATATTAAAATCCAGCTTCCTTGTATTCTTTATGCATGAAACTGTATTGGAATGGCAGCCTTCCTCAGAGAACATCTCAAAGCCTTTCTCCTTTGCCCAGTTCCTGACATAATCCGCCATCTCCTCATGCCTCTTGAACCTGTTCTCAAGCCCTTCCTGCTCAATCCTTTCAAGCTGCTTTCTTAGGGCGTAAAGGTGCGGTATTGAAGGCGTATAAGGTGTCTGGTCCTTGTCATACATCTTCTTAAGCTCCAGGATGTCAAAGTAATACCCCCTTCCTGCAACAGTCTCTGCTTTCTTGTATGACCTTTCGCTTATTGAGGCAACCGCAATGCCTGGAGGAAGAGCCAATGCCTTTTGCGAAGATGTCAGGCAGATGTCTATCCCCAGCTTGTCAGTTTCAATCTTCATCCCTGCAAGGGACGACACAGCATCAACAATCCATAATACACCAGGATGCTTTTTCATGACCTCAGATATCTCTATAAGGTTGCTTGCAACCCCTGTAGGGGTCTCATTATGTACCATGCAAAAGGCTTCGTAATCTCTATTAGAAAGCTCCCTGTCAACATCTTCAGCCTTAACTGCCTTCCCCCATTCATAGTCTATCTTTCCAACATCTCTGCTGCAGTTCTCTGAAAGTGCAGACCATTTCTTTGAGAATGACCCGTTAACAGCATGCAGGACCTTCTTATTAACACAGCACCTTATAGAGGCCTCCCAGAAGCCGGAGCCTGACGACGTAGATACCAGGACATCATTCTCAGTAAAAAAAAGCCTTTTCAGCCCGGGCTTTAAGCTCCCAAACAGGTCCTTAAACTCCTGTGTCCTGTGCCCTATCTGCGGGCGGCTAAGCTCCTCCAGTATCTCTTTCCTGACCTCTGTCGGCCCGGGAATAAACAGCTTGTTTGCCATGTTAATTACCTCCAAAAAGTTTTTTGATCACAAGTTTAAAGGGAAATCCCTCCAATTATATTAATAATTATATTAATATCATTCCTCAATCTTATTTATGACCAGCCCTGAATATACCTTAGGATAAAAGTATGTGGACTTCTGCGGCATGGTCTCCCCAGCCCTTGCAGTCAAAAAGATCTCCCTCATAAGAGGGGCGTTTATGAAAAATGCGAATTGGTACTTATCATCATCCAGCTTGTCCAAAGCCCTCTTATTACCCTTGGCATACTCTATATGACTACCTTTAAACTGGTCCTCCTCGCTTATCCCAAGCACGTCCTCAAAGATAAGCCTATGCAGGATATTGATGTCCAGCTTTTTATATATATCATTAGAATCAGATGAATTCTGCTCTAATATGCCTCCCACATCACCCTTATCATTCTTAAGCTTAAGAAAATATGATTTCTGATTAAGGAAACAGTACATCCCAAAGACATGGTTCTTCAGGTTAATTGTTTTGTCTATAAGTATCTTGGTCTCTTCAACCCTCTGGATAAGCTTATTGACATCCTCCACCTCATCAACATCAAAATACCCCTTCAGCCTGCCAAGAACATCATCAACATCAATATCCTTAAGGTTAAAGACAAACCTGTCAACAGGCAGCACAAAAAATCCCTCATTATAGGAGTTTGCAAAACAGCACATCGCATAACCTGCATCATCCAGCTCAGGATGCCTTTCCTTAAAACGCAAAGCTGACTTATACCTGTGATGTCCGTCAGCTATTACGCACTGATACTGCCCCATCTCCTTGATTAATCCCTTGATAAACTTATCATCAGAAATTCTCCACAGCCTGTGCCTTATCCCAAACATGTCCTTAAAGTCAAAATCCGGCTCATTATTACGGGTCTTATCCTTGATAATGCTGTCTATTATCCTCTTCTTGTCGTCATAGATGACAAAAACGCACCCCAGGTTGGCACTTGTAGCATCGAGCAAGGCCAGCCTGTCCTTAAGCGGCTTCTCTAATGTCTTTTCATGCGGCAGGACGCCTTTCCCCTCCTCTTCCAGCTTTACGAGTGAGATAAACCCAGTCCTTACAAAAGCCTTATCCTTATGCGTAAACTCCTGGCTGTATATATAGACAGAATCCTCCTCATCCCTCTTAAGGATGCCTTTTTCCTGCCATTCCTTAAAATAGCCGGCAGCTCTTGCATACTTATTGCTCCCCTTGCCGTCCTCTTCATTCTTTGCAAGGATCAGCTTGATGAAATTATATTCAGAAAGGGCATATAATTTATCCCGTTCCTTCTCATTAATAACATCATATGGCGGTGTAATAACTAGCCCTAAATCACCAATTTTCTCCTTATTATACCTTACCCCTCTAAAGGGCCTTATTTCCACCATATTCAAAAAAATAAAAGGTTATTTTTTCTCTTCCAGGGCAGCATGCGCAGCAGCAAGCCTTGCAATAGGCACCCTGTATGGGCTGCAGCTTACGTCATTAAGCCCTATCCTGTGGCAGAACTTGACAGACTCTGCCTCCCCTCCGTGCTCCCCGCAGATCCCCATCTCGATGCCTTTCTTTGCCTTCCTTGCCTTGGTGATGCACAGCTTCATCAGCTCCCCGACACCCTCCTGGTCTATTGACTGGAACGGGTCTCTCTCATATATCCCGAGCTCAACATACCTGTTAAGGAACTTGCCGGAATCATCCCTGCTGAACCCGCACCCCATCTGTGTCAGGTCGTTAGTGCCGAAGCTCATAAAATCCGCCTCTTTTGCAATCACATCAGCTGTTATGGCAGCCCTCGGGACCTCTATCATCGTTCCTATCTGGTAATCCTTGCCCCTTGCAACGCCTAACTCCTTTGCAACATTTTCTATGATGTCCTTTGCTATCAGGAACTCCCTGACATTGCCGACCAAAGGAACCTCTATCTGTGGTATTGTCTTTATCCCTTCTTTTGTGCATTCTATCGCAGCCTCAAGTATGGCCCTTGCCTGCATCTCTGTTATCTCTGGGTAGCTCACCCCAAGCCTGCATCCCCTGAACCCAAGCATAGGGTTGAACTCATGCATGCTGTCTATTGTCTCCTGCAGTTTTGTCTCAGTAACATCAAGCTCCTTCGCAAGCTCCTTGATGTCTGCCTTCTCCTTCGGAAGGAACTCATGCAGCGGAGGATCAAGCAGCCTTATTATGACAGGCAGCCCTTCCATCACCTTGAAAAGCCCTTTAAAGTCTCCCTTCTGCATAGGAAGCAGCTTATCCAGGGCCTTTTTCCTTCCTTCAAGGTCATCTGCAAGTATCATCTCCCTCACTGCCTTTATCCTGTCCCCCTCGAAGAACATATGCTCTGTCCTGCACAGCCCGATGCCTTCTGCGCCAAACCCCTTAGCGACCTTTGCATCATGCGGCGTGTCTGCGTTTGTCTTTACCTTCAGCTTCTTGAACTCATCAGCCCATTCCATCAGCTTCGCAAAATCACCGCCA
>JAHWHQ010000042.1 GCA_019323195.1 Candidatus Woesearchaeota archaeon
CCGAACGTAGGGCGCGCAACTAGGAAAAAACCTTGTTGTTTCGGTAGGGGCGGGACACTCACGTAGTTGTGCATCCAAAACATAATGTGTCGGGGTGGGAACATAAATTTAGTTCTGAACCAGTGGGGAGGCTAAAAAGTGTTTAGCAAAGCTAAACACTCACCACTCAATCTCATCCAGTTCAGATTCTAAGCCTTCTAAGTCCTCCATGTTCAGCTCTTCATTAAGTGATCCGATATCAGCAACGTCTGATTCGATTGATATCTCTGAGGTCTTTTCTGTTCCTGCGATTGATGTTTCACCTGTAGTCTTGGATGTTTCCTGACCTTCTGCCGGTCTTTCCGCCTTTTGGCAGCCTACCGCCAAAAGCAGCGTCAGTATTAATGTTATCAGGATGATTTTCCTTATCATTCTGCTTCACCTCCTTCAGCTACTCCGGTTTCATCTTCAACCCCAGTTTCAGTCCCTTCTGTTCCCTCAGTCTCAACCTCTTGTCCAGCAACAGCCGCCATCTCTTCCTGCCCTCCTGCCTGTCTTATGCTATGGACAATATCCCTCAGCAATTTCTGTGCTTCCTGCAATGATTGCTGTGCAGCTTTCATATATCTATGGCCTTCAACTGCAAGCTCATGCGCACTTTCAACATCCTCTGCAGAAGCTGCTTCCTTGAATTTGTCTAAGGCATTTTCATAGCTCTCTTTTGCCTCTTCTGTCTTTTCATTGAACTGGTCTACCATGCTCTGTATCTCTGACGTGTCAAGCCCTTTTTCTTCCATCCTCTCCAGTATTGTTTCAAGCTTGACCTCTAATCTTTTTATTTTTACTATTATTCCTCCAATCCTTGCGTTTACTATCCTTCCTGTATGTATTGTCAGCCTTTTCTTGTTCCTAAGCCATGCCTGCTTTATTGTTTTTGTGGCTTCTATAACATCCTCTTTGCTTTCTGCTGACTCTGCTGCAGATTTTGCCTCTTCCACCTCTTCTATCATGGCATCTATTTTTTCCACGATGTCTGCTGCCTCTTCCTCGCTAAGGTCCTCATTAGACTCCACATTGGCCTTAACCTTGTTCAGGTGCTCAATGATCCTGTCTGCAGTCTTTAATAAAGACTCTTTTGCCCTATCCCTTATCTGCTCTGTAAGCTGGGCACATTCACCTCCATCCTCATCCTTACAGTTTGCTATTCTTTGTTTTGCTTCCCTGAACCTTTCATGTGCAGCAACATAATTTTGCTTTGCTGTCTGGTACCTTTCCTTTGCCTTCACGTAGTTTTGCCTGGCAGTAGCCAGCTTGGTTTTTGTTATTTCCCTTGCTTTAAAGGCAAGATTCTCCTTATACTTGACTAGCTTAGGATTAGCCTTGATGCTCTTTAATTCATCTGACTTTTGTATCTTTCTTTCCTGCGCTGTCTTTACTCCTTGTACCTTTGCCTGTCTGGCAGGTACAGGCTTATTAACCGCAGCAGTATTTTGCGCTGACAGGGCTTTCTGTTCCCTTTCCCCTGCAGCCAACGGCTGAGCAGCTACAACACTTAAAAGAAACAGCACCATTATCAGGCATGTCATTATTTTTCTCATACATAATCACCTCTAGTTTCTAAGTTTTGGTATTTTTAGTATAACTGGGATATAACTACTATATAAAACTTTATGTCAAAAAAATAAAAAGAAAAAAAAGAGTGAAAATAAAAATTTCACTCGTAAAGATAGCCATATTAGCCAATCGCTTTGCAATTGACTAGCTAATACTAACCCAGAAAGCCATATTTAAAGTTTACGCTGAATTGTCTATACTGCTGAGAAGTTAAAAATAAAATCCAGCTTATCTAAAGACGGTCTGCACCTTCTTTGTATAGCTGATAGGATCTTTTTCCCTAAGCTTCTTGAAGACGTTAAAGAATGGGTCTAGCCTTTTGTTTATTTCATCGTAAAGCTTCTTTCCCTTTGCAGTCAGTTCCAGTTCTTTGTTATAATATGTTATTAGCCTCTTTTTCTCCAGTATCTCCAGGTTTTTGTATAAGGCCCTTTCCTGCTTTTTTGCAAACCCTGCTGTTCTAACTAGGTCAATAAATATAGTCTTGGAGATAGAAACCTTCAACGGCTTGTCTTTTATTTTCTTATTGGCCTCTTCAAACCATCTTCCTAATGTAAAGAGTATGAAGTTCTGCACATTTGTTGTTTTCATGTGTAAAAAGATCATAAAAGAAAGTATAAAAATCTTTCTTACTTCAGCCTTCGAATCATCTTCAGTGCAGATTCAACACTTCTCTTTGCATAGCCTTCTATCCTTCTTACGCCGTCAGCCCTTGTCATCTTCGGTCCTGATATGCCAAGGCTTACCGGCTTCCCCCATTTTACGCTTAGGTCTGCTATCTTCCTTGCAGCATTCTGTGCAACAATCTCATCATGCGCAGTATCCCCTTCTATAACCGCCCCTAGGCAGACCACGCCGTCGATATCTTTCCTTTCTATAATCTTCCTTACTGCCAGCGGTATGTCAAACGCCCCTGGCACCCTTATGACCTTGGCCACCTTTGCCCCCATAAACTCTGCATGCTCCTCTGCAATCTTGCCCATAAGGTGCGTTATGTCTGCATTGTAATCTGAAACCACAAAACCAAGTTTTTCATTTGCCATTTTATATTCCTCTCTTATATCTTAATGATCTCACCCCTTATTTTCTCATCAATATGCAATATCCCAACACAATTTATATCAGTAAAGGCAGTATCGCAGGCAGAGCCCGGATTGAACAACAAGACACCCTCTTCTGCCTCATTAAAAGGCTTATGTGAATGCCCAAAAACAATGCAGTCAGCACCCTCAAATTCCTTTTTGACCCTTTCAGGCAGGCCAAAAGGGTCTCCGCTGCCATGGCACAGCCCTATCCTGAACTTATCATTTACCTTAATAATAACCTTTTCAGGCAGTTCGCTTTCAAAGCTGTCCATATTGCCTTTAACAGCTATAACTGCTGCTGTTTTTTCTAATTGCCTAATAACACTAAGCTGCACCAGATCACCTGCATGCAGTATCAGGTCAACACCTTTGAATATCTTAAAGACCCTTTCAGGGACCTTGTCCGCCCTTACCGGGATATGCGTGTCAGAGATAACACCTATCTTTCTTATATTCCTGAATTCCTTTTCTTCCATATTAAGCCTCTCCTTCAATAGGCCCTACACTTTCCTTTCCCTGCCTCATCCCCAGGCCCGCATTTCTTCGCAGGGCTTCTTTTCCTTTCAATAATGCAATCACATTCATCGTATGCTTATAAGCCCTGTTTTTTGCAATCTGGTAAAGCTCTTTCCTGTCCTTGCCTTCATCCAGGTATGTGAAAACCTCAATAATATGCCTGTTGGTTTTAAGCTGCGCCTGTATCAGCCCCTGTGAAGCTTCGTGAGCGCATGTCTTGTCTATTGCCTTATCCCCTGGCATGCCTAATGCGATAGCGATGTCGCAGTCGTATTCCTCTAATAACCGCTTGCACGCGACAGGCAGGTCCTTGACACCAGGAACAGTATACCTCTCCAGCCTGATGCCTGGTTCCATAGAGTCGTCTAATGCTTTCCTTACTATCCTAAACATGTCCACTCTTGCAAAAGTAGTGTCTGCTACGCCTATTTTTTTGGTTTTAGCACTCATCTTAAGCTTCTATCTTTATTTCATCCCCATCCTTTAGCCTTAGCCTATCTCTTAGGTTAACAGCAGCGACAACCTCAATGATGTCTTCAGCATGACGCGTCCTTTCAGGCTTTACGATCGTTCCTTCTATATTATTAATCCTTATCTTATATGCTGTTATCTGGCCGAATGTTCTTGTCTTTGTTGTGAAACCTTTGATCCTAACCGGGTTTATGCCGGCTAAAAATGATGCTAATTCCTCTTTGTTTACCCTTATGTTTAGTGTTCCTGGAAAAGCATCAAATCCAAACCCTGCCTTGATCTGCTTTTGGTACATTTTTTGTGAGATGTAATAGGAACCTTCTCCGATTCCTTTTTGTATTATTCCTGCAATGGCTGTTTTTTTGGCTTCAAAGATGCCTTTTAAGTCCCTGTACCTTTCCTCCAGAATCTCCCTTCCTTTCTTGTCAAGGCTTACGATAAGCCCCTTAGGTGTTGCCGATCGTGTTATAAGGCCTTTATTTTCCATCTCCTGGAGTTTTCTGCTTATGGTCTGCTGTGAGATACCTGTCTCTCTTGAGATCCTTAATGTAGAGTCTTTCAGGCTTCCGAAAAGCCCCTCTTTTTTTGCAATATACATCAGCAGCTGCATATATTCATACATATCATTTAAGAATAATCAGTTACTTATAAATCTTATGGTACTCATATCTGGGTAACTATCCGTTATGATAATTGATAAACTTTTTAAGAATGCATCTCTACCACCCTGATAATGCCTGAAAAAAAGCTGTTGGTCGTTGGTGTAGACCCTGGTACTACGCTTGGATATGCTGTAATAGGCTTTGAAGGGGATATAATAAAGCTGAATTCAGAAAAGAACCTTGACCTAAGCTCCCTTATATCCAGATTGATCAAATTAGGCAGGCCCCTTATCATAGCATGCGATAAGGAGCATAACCCTGATTTTGCATATAAGCTTGCTGTCAAGCTTGGTGCAAGGCTGGTAGCTCCTGAATATGACCTGAAGGTAGATGAGAAAAGGAGCATAACGCGGGGTTTTGATACGAAAAACCAGCATGAGATTGATGCTTTGGCATCTGCTTTCTTTGCGCTTAAAAGCCTGAGCTCTTTATTGAAAAAGATAGATGTTTTTGTAGAGCACTGCAAAAAAGAAAAGATGAGGGACCAGCTGATAGAATTTGTAGTGGGGAAAGG
>JAHWHQ010000043.1 GCA_019323195.1 Candidatus Woesearchaeota archaeon
GATTGATTTTCAATATGATTATGAAATTTTCTTGTTTAGCTGCCCCTTACGGGGAGGGGCCGCTCTTCAAAAAAGGACAGGCTCCGAGCGAGCCGATGGCAACCCCGAAGGATTTTATGGATGAAGCCGTTAAACCTAATCATGAGCATACCAGAAAACAAGCTTATTCTTCCCTTTCCTGTCAAGCCTGCAAAAGCCAAACCTGGTAAACTGTATAACATCCCCTTCCTTCAGACCGCCTAACCCGTTCTCGCCAAAACCCTTAACAACCTTATTATCCGGCATAAGGACCTCTACCTTTGCCATCCCTTTCTCCTTTGGCAGCCAGTGTATTATCTTTTCCCCTTTCTCCCTGTATTCCTTATAATCCAGCGAATGGAAGATAAACCTCCCCTCTTCCATTGTAAAGTTCAGGCAGTCCATAAGCCTGTACAGCTTTCCTTCTGTAAAAGAGTTAAAATCATCTCCTGAGACATAAAACCTGTCCCCTGTCTTAAACCTCCTTCCCCCTTTCCTGTTTTCAGGATGAAGGTCAAGCTCTACATCCTGCGCAGGAGAATTCCCTATCGTTATCTCCTTCGGGTCCTGCACAAAAAAATGCCTGTGTGATCTCCCGTCTATAATATCCTTGTTGAACGCGTCGATAGTCTTGAAAAACTCCTCTTTCGTAACAGTCTTGTCATTCAGGCTTATCCCAACATCTATAGCATACCTTACAAAAGCCTCTGGCTGGTAGCCTCTCCTTCTCAAAGCAGCCAGAAAAGGCAGCCTTATGTCATCCCAGCCTGTGTACGTCCTGTTCTCTATCAGCGGCCTTGTCTTGGAGCAGCTCACTGGCATCCCCTCAAAGTTTATCCTGCCAACAAAGATCGCTTCAGGAAAATCCTTGCCTAAGTAATTATAGATATATCTTTGCCGAATGGCATTATCATGATGCTCTTTGGCCCTTACCACATGTGTAACCTTCAGCTCGATGTCATCCACTGCCACTGCCATGTTCATCAATGGCCAGACCCTGTATCTTTTCCCTGTTTTTGTATGCTTCGAATCATTGATCCTGAAAGCAGGAAAATCCCTCATAGCCGGATTCTTGTTGTTCAGCTCTGTCTTGATCCTGGCGACAGCCTCTCCCTGCTTATAGCCGTTGAACATCTTTTTCCATCTCTCAAGCTGCTCCTCTTTAGGAAGATTTCTGCATGGGCAGGCCTTCTGCTTAATTATCAGCTGCTTATACCTTTCAGGGTCGCATTTGCAGACATAGGCCTTTCCCAGCCCTATCAGCTGCACCATATACCTATAGTATGTCTCCAGCCTGCCTGACTGTATCACTACCTGGTTTATGTTGCCGTCTGTAACCCAGCCTGCATCCTCCTCGATCATCTCATAAGCAGGCGCATATATGTTCTCAGGGTTCGTATCGCCTATCCTCAAGATAAGCTTTCCCCTGTATTTCCTGCAATATTCAGAATTAAGTGACAGCACATAAGCATGCCCGATATGGAGCGGCCCTGAAGGTGAAGGCTCAAACCTCATGACAGGCTTTCCCGGCTTCTTTAAGGCAGGAAGCGCCCTTTCCCTTTCCTCATGCTTTTTCTCCTTTAACAGCTCAGGAGCCTCTTTCTTCAATAAAGATATCTGCTCTTCCAGGGTTAGGCTGTTTATCTCCCCAATTACGCTGTTAACCTTCCTAGCTATCTCCTTGATCTTAGCCTTTAACTGCGGCTTTTCAGCTATTATCCTTCCTATGACAGCCCCTGGAGAAGCGGTTCCTTTGAACTTGACAGCGTTCTGCAATGCATATTTCCTTATCATTGAATCCTGCATAAGACACCTGAACATAAGGGGATTTATAAATTTTGTTGAAAAATAGAAGACGACATAAGTAATGCATGATAGATTTCGTCTTCTAAGTTGTAAAAGACAAACAAAATTATGCAAAACTTTTGTCTTTTACTAAAATAGGCTGTGTTGGAAATACAGCCTAAAGCTCCAAAAACAAGAAAGACAGGGCAATTTTCCGCATCCCTCCCTCGATTCTGCCCCTCAAAACCGTAAACTATATAAAGTAGTTCTATCAGAAAATATAACATTACAAGGACTAAAGGGGATATCTATTTTAGATATCCTTTCTACGTTGGGGGAGAACAAGATTGAAAAATACGTCCATTATACCCAAGGCTCCTGTCAGCAGAATTCTCTTCAAAGCCGGGGCTAAAAGGGTTTCACAGCCTGCCACAGACGCTTTTGCAGAGGTCCTGAGCGAGTTTGCCGAGGATATTGCCCGCAGGTCTGTCCAGATAGCAAGGCACAGCGGAAGAAAGACAGTAAAAGAAAGGGACATCAAGCTGGCTGCAAAATAAAATACTTCTATTAAGTCACTTATTATAGAAAGCTTTTAAAATGCAACTTCTATTAACTGTCTTTATTCGTGGAGATGATAGAACCCTCAAGGCCAGCTGATGATCTCGAGGGCGCTAAACATAGATTTAAATATGACCAAAGGTTAACGCAGTAAAAATATCCGCAGGATTACCGCTTATGGGCCGGTAATTCAACCCGGTTTCATATGGCCTGAAGCTATATGACGGGAGAGAATACTCCCTTGGCTAGGGAGATATCCGGATTCAAATTCCGGCCGGTCCATTTTTTAAGGTCATAAGATATATAAAAAAGTCATGGCAGGAAGTGTACAGGCAACAGAAATTGATGTCTAAAACGAGGTGTTTCAAATGCAGGAAGAACTACAAGAGAAAAAACCGCAAAAACTGGAAGCGAATCTGGATGATAACTGCATCTTCTGCAGGATTGTAGAAGGGAAGATCCCTTGCGCAAGGGTCTTTGAGGATGACAAGGTCCTTAGCTTCCTGGATATCGCTCCCGCCAACAAGGGGCATGTCCTCATTATCACAAAAAACCATTACGAGACCCTCCTTGACATACCTGACAACTGCCTTGACGACCTTATGATAAAGGCAAGGAAGACCGCAAGGGCCATGTCCTCTGCCCTGGGCTGTGAAGGCTTTAACGTCCTAATGAACGGCAAGAAGGTGGCAGGCCAGCTGGTCCCCCATGCCCATGTCCATATCATCCCGCGCTTCAGCGGTGACAGGATCTCCCTTAACTGGAAGCCGAGAAGGTATAAGGACAAGGAGATCAACGAATTCAGGGAGAGAATAAAAAGCTTTTTGTAGAAAGATTTTTATAGCCTTGTCAGGTTCTCCTAAATCATATGGCGGTGTAGCTCAGCTTGGTTAGAGCGCTAGACTCATATATTTGAGTGATGAAGCCCTTGGCTGATGATATAAGCTCGAACCGAGTGATCTAGAGGTCCCGAGTTCAAATCACGGCACCGCCACTTATATTTCTCAGGAGCAGGACGCCAGCGGCAGGATTTGAACCTGCACGTCCCGGAGGACATTCGCTTTCCAGCATTATAATTCGAGGCGAACGGAATAACCGGATTATCCGACACTGGCATATTCTTATGATGCAAAGCATGCATAGTATTTAAACATTGTTTTTATAGAAAAAACGGCCGGCGAAGATTTCCGCCAGCCTTTTGATAGCGGAGGATGGACTTTCAATGGCCAAAACCACTTTTGAACCATCGACTTCCACCATCTTGCCGATGTCTATGGGTTATGAGCCTTCCGCAGCCGCTTAAGCGAATAAGCAGCCTCATCGGGCACTCCTGATTGGACTGCCAGGTATAAACCCAAACATCTGCCCTATTACGGTCCATTATATCATTTGTAAAATAATGGATCTCCGCTATAAATGGGCAGATTTGATAGGTAAACTATACACCCTTTATAAATATGTCGGAAATAAAAAATGACCCCCAGGCAATTTTTTTATTTTCAAAAAGTTTTAGGAACTATGTTCCTAAACCGTTTTGAAAAGGGAAGCTTTTCAAAAAGTTTATAAATTTACTATAATCCCTTCCCCCTAATGCCGCGGTGGCACAATCTGGTACTGCGCGGGCATCATCAAAGATGGCGTAAGATTGCTATAGGTTGTGCAGACATCCCGTTTCCGCAAGGATTTCTGAGTTCAAATCTCAGCCGCGGCGTTTTTTTATTTTAATAAACCCTTCAGAATCTCCATAGCCTTCTTCCCGTCAATCCTGCCCTTGAACTTCCCCATTATCATGCCCATATAGGCTCCTGGGTTCAGTCCCGGCCTTGCCTTTACAATATCCCCTATCTCCTTCTCAATATCCTCATCAGAAGCAGCAGCATATTTTTCTATATCAAACTCACCCTTAGCATAATCTATCAAAACATCCATAACAACATCCTTGCTTATCCTCCCTTCATTTAAATAAGAGAATATCTCCTCAAACTCCTTATCTGTTATCTTATCAGCGTCAACATTGAACTTCCTCTTGATCTCCTTAAGTGTCGAGGCTAAGGTAGATGCGATAAAAGCTGGCTTGACATTATTGAACTTGCTTACAAGGCCTTCAAACATCTCCATCTTCCCTGCCTTGGCAAGGCTTTTTGCCAGGTCATGGGTTATCTTATGTTTCTCTACCAGTTTTTCTGTCCTGTCAGATATCAGCTCAGGAACTTCTATATTATCCAATATCTCTTTTGTGACCATTATAGGGCTAAGATCAGTCTCCGGATAAAGCCGGTCAGCCCCTGGCATTGGCCTGAGAAAAGATGTTTCCCCGTCCTTGTTAAAGTTCCTCACATGGCTTTCTTCTGGTTTTTTTAACAAAGAGAGCCTTTTAACCTCGTTCTCTATAACCTTAGGCATTATCCTGATCTCCTGGAAACCCTTTATCTCGACCCTGTTCCTTCCTTTTATGGAAACGTTAACATCCTGCCTTATGGTGCCAATCCCGCGCTTGCACCCGCCTGTTGACCTTAACACCATGCCGATCCTCTCAGCAACCTCTTTAGCATGCTCATTGTCCCTGATGTCTGCCTCTGTCCCTATCTCGATCAGGGGTATGCCCAGCCTGTCCAGCCGGTATTTAGTATAATCGTCTGCCTTCTCCAATAATTGGCAGGCCTCTTCCTCCAGCAGGATTGATGATATTCTCACATCCCCTTTGCTTGTCTCTAAAGTACCGCCATAAGCTATCAGGGCTGTCCTCTGGAAGCCGGATGTATTAGACCCGTCAACAACCGTCTTCCTCATGACCTGTATCTCATCGACGATCTTTGCATTAAATAATATTGCAGCCTGCAGGGCAACATCAAGGGCTCTCTTATTTATAGGATGCGGCGGCTCCTCATCCATCTCTACTAAGCAGCAATCCCTGGAATCACCCTCATAGATGTATCTCCTAGATTTCTCCATCTCATGCTTCGCAGCCTTGTCAACCTGTCCTGTCTCCCCTGCCACAGCCCTCAGCCTTCTCTCAAAGCATATATCTGGTTCAGAATCCCTAAGGTTAAGCGCAGGGCAGCTGCAGAACAGCTTTCTCCCTTCCAGCTGCTGGTGACACTCAATTCCACACTTGAAGCCCAGCTTGTTATAGTCTAATCCCATTTGAACATACCTTTGCCAGAGTTATACAACCCTGCTTTAAATATATTTTGGTTATGTTAAAGCCTGCTTCATCTTATTAAAATAGAACAATTTAAATTTATAATCTTATTCTATGAGGCAAAGGAGGAATAAGAATGGTATATACATGCTTAACACAGTACTTAGTTATAAGGTTTAATAAGGATATGTATGACAAAGTCGGGAAAGAATACTTATTGAGAAAGAATCCAGAAGCAATCTTGTTTGCAGAGGTTACATATAAAGCCGATGGAAAGCCCCAAACAACGATACCATTCTACATAGACAGCTCTTCTATTAAAGACTGTCTTAAGGCATTAGAGCATTTTGAAGGGGATATGTTACAAAGATTACATCTGTCCCAAGATTCGATAGCTGACATAACAACGGAAATTGAAGATATCAAGACAGGCCTTCTTGCACTTCAGCAAAGACCATAGAAAAAGGTTTAGATTAATACCCCATTTTATCTTTTCCACACCGCCTTATCTTTTTTCCTGACCACCCTTATCCTGTGCATAGGGATATAGGTTTCCTCCTCCCTGTCCAACAACAAGAAATTCCCCTCGATGCTCTTTATTTCATTAAAATGGATGAAAATTATCCTATTATCAGCATTATCCCAGTACCCGATAGAATAATCAGCAGGCTCTTCTTCCTCGCTCCATTTTATTTTATTCAATAGATTTTTTATCGTGATCATTCTTCTTAAGGACACCTTCGAAACTGACCCTATAGAAGTTCTCTCCTTCTTTCTTTTGATCATGGACAAATTCCTTCAGATGCTGTATCTTAAATCCGTTCTCCTCTGCCAATGTCCTTAGTTCGCATCCGCTGAAAAGATGCCAGATGATAGGATAACCGTTGATCTTAAGGCTGAGGGTAGGCCCCTGGGTAATAACAACCCCTCCCCCATAACTGGCATATTCCGGAGCCTCTATCAGCTTTCCGAACTGCGCCTGGTTGCTTGAGCGGGTATGGAAAAAAGCCTCACCGCCTTTCTTTAATACCCTATTCATCTCCCCACAGGCATATTTAATACCATCGCTTTCAGCCTGGTGAATAACGCCGTAGCATATGATAATATCAAAAGCCTTGTCATCATAAGGCAATCTTTTCGTCATGTCAGCAGCTATTACCCTCTCTTCAGCCTAATCTTTACCCATACTTAACCTATCTTCAAGGTTTTTCCTTGTTTTAATAACGCCTTCCTTTGAGAGATCAAAACCACGAACATTTAACTTTTTCTCCAGCATATAAATCATGTTCTTCCCATTGCCGCACCCGAAATCAAGAACCTTTATTTCAGAAGGATTTTTTGTAAACCTAAGATAGGCATCAATATATTCCTTAACACTGCCTCTAACCTCAAGGCCATTCCTTCCTTTCTCATACATTCTATCCCAGGCTTCATTTACGTTCATAAAAAAAGAAGAATCATAAACCAGATATAAACCTTACTCCAGATACTGCTCAGGCTCTATCCTCTCGTTGATCTCTCCCCTCAGGTTAGCCCCTATCAATCTCTTTATCTCTTCCTTGCCCTTGTAGTTGCCCAGAAGCCATGATAATTTTACCAAAGCAGTCTCAGCCAGCATATCCTCTCCTGAGATAACCCCAATATTTGCCAGGTCAGTCCCTTTGCTGTAGACATGCAGATGCACCCTTCCGAAAATGCACTGTGTTGTCATCACTACAATACACCCTGAATCGATAACATCTTTTATAGCAGGATAGATCTTTTTGTGTATATTGCATATCTCATCCGGTGTCTGGCCGGGCGTATGACCCAGGCCGGTACCTTCTATGATCAGGCCTTTATAGCCCTTGAAGAACCCGAACTGCTCAGGGAACATATTGACATGGACCTTTAGCAGCCCTACCTTCTCCTCCATCCTGGGCCTTATTATCATCTGCCTTTTCTTATCCTTTTTCTCATGCCCCTTTTTTACAATAGTTATCTTCCTTGTCCCATAATCGACCCTTGCTATTGCAGTATCATTGACAGCCTTGAAGGCATCCCTTCTTGAGCTGTGCATTTTTCTTGTCTTGCACGCAGGCATTATTGCGCTTATCTTATCATCCGTGTTATCATGCATGCATATGGCAACCCCTGCAAGATCACTTTTAGCAATAAATTCAGCAGCGCAGATAAGGTTCATTGCAGCATCTGAAGACCCCCTGTCAGAGCTTCTTTGCGCCCCTACAAGTATTATAGGTATAGGCGTCTGCTCAACGATAAAAGCCAATGCTGCTGCTGCTGAAGCCAGGTTATCCGTTCCAATTCCGATAATGATGCCGTCAATATCCTTCTTAGCCTCTTTTTCAACAGCCTTTGCAATAATCTCAAAATGCCTGAACCTAAGGTCATCAGACCACATATTTGATATAAGTTTAGAGTCAAAATTAGCAATATCCCCAAGCTCAGGAAACATCCCCAGTAAGTCCTCTGGCTTAAAAGAGGTAAAAACAGCCCCTGTCTTATAGTCGACCTTAGAGGCGATAGTTCCCCCTGTATGCAGTATTGTTATGTTAGGAAGCTTCGGGTTGCTCTTAGCCTTTTTTGCATGGCTTATGCCTAGTTTCTTCCCTGCCCCTGTCTTCTCTATCTTCTTTACCTTATTCTTATCGATGCCTATGTTATACCCGTTGTCCAGCTTAACGACAACAGAGCTGCTTTCTTCATTAGGCATCAATATACCCTCGACTTCCCTATCCTTTGTGACGACCTTTACCTTATCCCCTGGTTTTGCCATTTTTCATCCCTTTATCACATATCAATAAAATAAAGAAAAAAAATAAGCCAGGAAAACATCCTTGTTTCCTGAGCGAAGAAAGGCCTATTTCTTCTTCTTCTTTTTTCCTCCGCACCCGCATCCGCAAGCCATCGCGATCACCTCAATATTTTTTATACATTTATGGGCCCTGTCCTTAAGGGCTCACTTGATAAACTAAGCCCAACTACATTATAAAGTTTATGTTTTTGGCGGCTTCATCCATAAAATGAAGGTTGCCATCATTTTGTGAGCGATGCATCTCCTAACACATCCTTAGCGGAGGGTGATGCCCCTTACGGGGAGGGGCCGCTCTTAAAGAAATGACAGGCTCCGAGCGAGCCGATGGCAACCCCGAAGGATTTTATGGATGAAGCCATTTTTGGCGGAAAGAAAATATCTCCATGCTCCAGGATAAGCAGAAAGCGGAATGAAAAGAAAGTTTTAAAAATGAACATTGATTTTTCCGGAAAAAGATGAGATATACAAAAGCATGCTCAGTGCCAGAAGAAAAGCTTGCCACCATAGTGTCTGACCTGATAAAAAATATCAACCATACAATAGGTAATGACGGGATGCCTGGTGCGAGTGATGATATCCAGGCAAAAATCCAGGATTCTTTTAATAGATATCCGGAGATGAAAGTGAGAGGCAGCAGGATCATAGAAGCAGGCGGCACAAACGGAGAAGCAACGAAATGCCTGCTTGGCTGGAAAAGAGAAGATTATGATGATGATACATCCTACTATATATTCCATCTTTCAGGATGGCTGAACTGTAAAGATGCAGAAGTTAAAAAAGGGTATGATTCGATATGCGCCTATCTTGCTGGGAAAGGCCTATACAAGGCTTAATTCCTGTTCCAGTCTATGTTTTCAGATATGATGGCAAGGGCCAGGGAATAATACGAGATCCATCTCTTCCTATTGGCGCCATTGTGGATTTTTTGTTACCTTGATTATATCATCCAGGTATTCTGGAGGTGGTGATTTTTCTATTGTCTTTATCAAGCCCATTAAGTCAGACTCCACCTCAGTAGATTTTAATATTTTATAGGCTGCCGGTCTTCTGTGCTTTATTTCATTAAACAATGTCCATAAATATACTAGGTCATAAGCTTTTCCAGCTTCAGCTTTATTGCCCTCCTGGCATGCTCTTGTGAGATTATTCATAGCTGTTGTAAGGGCTATATGGTTAAGGTAGGGCTTGGCATCAAGCACGTTATCCAGCCCACCATTCAGGTAGGCTTCGATAGTGGCTTCAACCTCCTGCATTAAAGCTTTAGGCGCATGCACCTCACAGAGAGGCAGTGTTCTTGGGATAGATGGCTTAGTACTTTCATCAGATGGAAGAAACTCCTGATAAGAGAATTTTTTAGCAGGGCAGGATAATACACCCTCTATAACATATTTATCAAGCATAAAATCGATATCATATATAGTTAGACTGGTGTGGCCGTCTAGAGGAATTATTTCATTATTTACAGTAATACCTATCCTTGAATCGCCATATCTGTTGGCATGACCAACTAATTTTGCATATGTCCATCCTTCTCCTTGACGTAGGTGGCCTTGACGTAGGCGGTATTTTATTATTCCTCCTGCATGGCTAACCAGCTCATGCATGGACTGTATCGGATAGCATATCTCAGGCATTTTTAGGTTCTCCAAAAACAGAAAGTTCCCAGGATTTTATAAGTATTTTGGTAGGGAGGAAGAGAAATTATTTCGGCTTATCTGGTATGCCAAATAAAATCTTTACCATCTCTATCATCTCAGGAGACAGAGTTGAAGTGTCCACTCCCCTATTTTCCAGATCATTTACTTCCCTATCTTCTAAAGGCCTATTAGAAGCCTCTTTAAAGCACGGTTCCTGGTGATAGAGTTGTTCTGTCTTGCCATTTACCAATGCTTTTCTAGGATCATAGACAGGCATAGTGCAATAACCGCAAAGCTTCCTGCCGTGTTCATAGTCAGCAATACGGGGCTCGCCGGGTATTGTTGGTACCATATTGATAGGTAATGAAGCCTTATATTTAAGGTTTTTCACCCCCTAACCGGTTGCAACTGGTTCAAGGTATTCCCTGGAAATAAGGGTCAGGCATAAAAACCTGGGAAATATTTAAATATATAATATGCTAAAGCTATATTGATGAAAGATTCAGGTAATAAATATATTGCGGATTTCCTGTTCGGAAACTATAAGCATGGTGCTGCTACCTGGGCTGCTCTCGGAACCGTGATGACGATCGGAAGTATAGTGTTTACTTCAGGTAAAACTGATTTAGCGACAATTGTGGCAATGGGTGCAATAACCACAGGATATCTTTCCGCGTTTGGTGCTGCAATCGGTTATTCAAAGGAGAAATATCTGAATCCAGCATTAGATTATATCTCCCAGGAAAATATTTACAAGAGAGCGAAAAGGAGGATTATTTCAGGGAGCAGGGCTAAAGAGCAGGGTGGCGATTGAAAAATGCCATGGACAAGCCCTAAAAAACACATGCCCCTGATGGTCAAGCCCTGTATTTTTTTTCCACAACATGATAATTAGGGCCGAATCCTAGGGTTATAGTATCAAACAAAAATTCTCTCCGTATTTGTTCAATTTCCTCCGGTTCAGGGGAAATAATGCTCTCTAATTTCTCCTCGGTGATTGCCTCTGAATATATTGCTGGGCAAGTAAAATCATCAGTCAAAAATACAGTCAGGCCGTACATTTCCCTGCCATCAGACCTAACTGCCAGGAATTCGTGCTCTTTTTCACGTCCACTAAGAGCATCCCTTAAGACAAAACTTAAAGATATTAATTCTGAGTTTTGTATTCCCAATCTAGAATTTAGATATTGAGCTATCCTCTCCAGGCCAGGCCTATCCCTATCTTCAATCCTTATCATATTTATGCACCCCCTATTAAGATCAGGAAACACTGCTGATATTTAAGTTTTTTGCCCTTTATTCAAGCAGGGGACTGAAAGGAATAATTTTATAGGACTATCTCTTCAATTGCCTGTTGATCTCCTTCACAGCACTTTCCATATGCCTGGCCATGCCATCCTGCAATGGATAGAAATCTATCTGATTTCCATCATAATTTTTCCTGCCGTGTAAACAGCCGTATGTATTTTCTCCGCTTATGACAGCGAATAACAGCTCTTCAGGTTTTTTTGTGTCATACAAAACCCCTCTAGCCTTTTGGGGAGAGATCAATCTGCTGGCTGTTTCGACCATCACAGGATCCTCGCTATAAGCAGCATCAAGGCCGCACCGCTTCCCAAGATAATCCATAAATGTTGACCTTAAAAGCTCTAAAGGGAACATCCTTTCTTGCATAAAGCCGCAGGAGATAGCTACAAGATTCCAGCGGAGAATCACCTGAACGGCATAGTTTAATGTCAGTATTCCTCCAGGTAAGAAGCTGGTCTATAGTAAAATCCCTGTCCTGCCCTCTGCTTTCCTCTGCCATATCAAGCCAGGGCTAAAGCATAGAATATAAACCTTTTGGAGCAGAATGGTCATGGGCTTGCAGTCCTGTGTTCTCTTATATAAAATTTAACAAGATCGCAAAGCGCCTTTCCATAGGGTCTCAAGGTTTCCATCACCTCTCCTTGCCCGACATGCATTTTTGTATCTATACCAACCAGCATTCCTTGCGGATAATTTTGCTTACCTCTTGAGAAGTATTCCTCTATAACCGGGCCGAAATTACCAGGGGCATCTATCACTGCAAAAAATTTACTATGATCTATGCCTATGCCTCTAACAAGCCCTGTTTCTTGATCTATGCAGTTGTCTAAAATGCCCGCATAAATCCCCAGCTGTGCTATAAAGGAGATATCTTTCTCATGCAAGTACACTGAAGGATTTTCCAGCATGAGCACCTCTCCTCGTGAAAGCCCTCTTACCTTATTCATCTGGACTGTAATGATCCTGGTTTTTTCATCCAAAGGCAATTCAGTATTATCATGCTGCTCCATGAGGGCAAGGCAATCGGCAATACTTTAAAAAGCTTGTTAAAGCGAGGATGTATTGCCAGGGCTGTTAAGAAATAGGCTGTAAGAAACCTTTTTGAAAGAAAAAGCAAGGGCCAAAGCGCAGCATATAAACCTTTCTGAGCTGCAGAGTCATCTCCTCTTTACATTCCTGTAATCTCTTATATAAAATTGAAGAATATCCTTAAACGCATTCCCATAAGGTTTCAAAACATCCATCACTTCTAGTGGCCCAACATGCACCGTTGTATATGGACTCACAAACATTGATCCTGAATATTTTATCTTATCTTTTGACAGGCCTTCTTTTGTGAGCGGGCCTAAAGTACCATGGATCTTCCTCATCGCAAGCAAAACATTGTAATCTGTGTCTATGCCGCGAACAAGCGCTGTTTCTGGATCTTTAAACTCATCCAAGATCTCAAGATAGATCCCCAGCTGTGCTTTAAAGGCAGCAGGTTTCTCAGGCCAGTTCACTGAAGGATTTTCCAGCAAGAGGACCTCGCCAGGTGAAGCCCCTCTTACCTTATCCATCTGGGCTTTAATGATCCTGGCTTTATCTTCCAGAGGCAATTCAGTATCATCAGGCTGCTCCATAAAAGAAAGGTAATTGATAAAACTTTAAAAAGCTTGTTAAAGCGAGAAGGTAAGGGCCTGATGCAGATTCTTTAAAAGAAAGAGATCATCCCTTTTTTTTCTTATTATTCTTATAAGCACAGATCCCGTCATACAAACGCGTTCTGAATGAATAATCAGCGCCTGCCACCTCTATGATAATCCTGCTTCCGTCTTCCTGTATCTTTTGTGGATTTGTGCCGATCTTCAGAGAGCCGCTCTCACGCGGGTCAAAAATATTAGAGTATACAGGCATGACTACACCCTCATCTTTAAGATACTTCAGCCCGCATTGACTCAATCCAATATAAGGTAATAATCCGCAGCCCTCAATATTTTCAAATTGTGATAAACCATTAACAAGCTCAACAATACTTCCTGAATTTCCCGCAATCCCGCAAAAAGGAACACCTTGTTCTATCAAAGATGATTTAAAATCATCAGAGACAGCAAGATACATCTCAGGCCCCAATATTGTCCCATAAGCTCCCTTTTTCCTAAGGCCCTTTTTCCAGCTCACGATATAAAACTCTATAGGACAACATCTTTCTAATACGTGAAGTTCCATTTTACCATTGGAAAGTGAAAGTGATATATAAAACTTGCTGTCATCCAGCAGCGGGCTGAAGCAAGGTTTCTTGAGTTCTTCATCAGCCGGATTAAGGGCAGGAAAGGGGCTGTGGAAGAAACCGAAGAAAGATCTTTAAGCTGCTTTATCAAACAATTCAGTAATTTCACCTAAATCTAAATGAGCCATCCCATTCCCATCCATATAATCTATACATTCAGCGCTGAATCCTGATTTAGAAACAAATAAGTAATGAATAGTGCCGGTTGCGTTGATTAATTTAGACTTCCTGTCTAAGTCCTTAACATCTTTAACATCAACTTGTTTATTTGTCCATTTAGCTTCACAAAGTATCATCTGTCTTGTCGTTTTATTATTGGCAATTATTTCAATCTCCTCTGTTCCCCCTTCCTTGTTTTTTCCCCACCAGGGGCCAATCTCATCAAAATCAATATTAAGATTTTTTATTTTTCTGCTGTTATATAGTATCAGCAATTCCCTGATGACCTCTTCAAATCTGAATCCGATAAAGCTGTTGATATCCCTTTCTATTTTACGGATGTAGTTCCGTAGAATCTGCGGATGTAGTTCCGTAGAATTTACGGATGTAGTTCCGCAAAATTTATTGGGCAGGGAAGTTGGATGCCATAGAGGTTGGAGACAAAAAACAAGCGTTTCAAGCTAATTTTTAAGGTTTCTTGGGTTTTTATCAGCCGGATCTGTGGCAGGACAGTAGTTATAGAATAAATATTAATTTATTATTTCTTAGTAGTTACAAAAAGCAAAGTTTTAAAAGCGATACCTTCCTCCGTTCTTTTATGGATGATGTAAAAGACATGGTAAGTAAAGGATATAAGTCTTTAGCCAGTAGGACGATCTGTGCTTATAATGATGTATGTATGCATTATAATCTTCATAATGTGCCTGCACTAAAAAGACTGTTTGGGATGCTGGATTACATCTGCGATAATGGGGATATCAGGCATCTGGGCGAAGAGGGCAGGAAAGTATTTAGTGACAGTATCATAACCTTGGATCTTGCAATACCTGAAAGACTAAAGCCGTTTGATGAAGGCTCAGCAAGAAAGTTTGCAGTGGATGCGATGGAGAACTATATGCATATTTATGGTATTGAAAACCTTAAATCTGAAGGGAACATCACCGATATTGTGATGAATTCCGGGCAGCGTATTCTCAAATGGTCATTAAGTGAGGAAGGTGTGGTCAAGGAACTGCATCTGGTATATGATCCCAATCTTCCTGCTTATTCAACCATAGGCAATATCCATGAGTTTTATCATGCATTTCAGACTGAGAAAGAGGCAATCTATCGGTTGTTGAAAGAGATGAGTGAAGTGCCGGGATTTAAAAGGCTGACAAGTCTTGCTTATAATGATCCTCACCTAAAGGAGGAACTGTCACGCATAACAAAAGAAAGCCACCAGCTTAACTATTATAAACTTCCTGCTGTCCTGGAGCTTGCAGCAAATGAAGGAATTGACACTGCCCCCCTATCAGGGTTTATAGAAAAGAACACCCCTCTGATGAATTTTCTGATGTGTTACAAAGAAGGTGATGCATATCTTAAGCAGACAGAGATACTGTCAGGCTCTTCTTTTGCAAAAGATGATCCTAGAGTTCTTAAACTATACAGGCTGATGTCACTTTGTGATGCTTTAGCAGCAGCCCTTCAGCCTTTAAGGCCGACCATCTTCGAGGCAGGAATAGGCATGGCAGAAAGCATGCGGATGAACAGGACTTCCATGAAAGACTGCGGGGAGTTTCATGACAAGCTGACAAAGGAATACTTTCCGGGATAGCTCATACCGATGGCAATTCCAGCACTGAATCTTAGATTCCAAAGCGTCCAAGGTATTTGCCTCAGGTATGAGGGATTGGAAATATCCCCAGAGATTTTCAATAGTTTTCTGGTTTGTTTTGGGGGGTTGATTGGTTGTGTGGGGGGTGATTGAGGAGTGGAATGGAGAAAATATTATAAATTAATCTATATTTCCATATTATCATGAAACTTATGAATAAAGTTTTTCTTTTATTCTTTTTTTTGTTAGTATTATTCATTGTTGGATGTCTAGGACACCTTTTTGGACAGGTGAATAACTTATCAGAACCTAACCAATGTATACCAGTCAGTTTTAAGGTTGAAACTCCTATAAGTAAGAGAACCAAACTAAAAGACTCATATGTAATGAATGAGGAGATTGATATCATCCTCAATATACAAAAGAGTGAGTATTGTACTTTAGTAAATGATACTGTTTATCTTTATGTCAATGAGAAAAACTATACTATAAATTTATCTAATGTTAATAAAAAAAGTGTAAAATTCCCATTAGATACAAAAATAAGCAATACTCATGAGTTTAGGGATATATTCCTAAAGGGGCACTCTCAAGAATTTTCTCTTGGAAATGAAATAATTTATGAATTTGAAACAGAACATTACACTATTCAAATAATTTCTTCAAGTGAACAGTTAGCTTTGAGCTATGCTGGGGAAAGTCTAAGAATAGCTGAAGAGGCTAATAAATTATCAAAAGATTCTAATAAAATCGCAATGGAGGCTAATAAGAAGGCGGATATAGCAAACAAATTTTCAAGCGATGCTAATGACACTGCAAATTCGGCAAATAGGTGGGCTATTTTCTCTGCAATAGTTGCTTTCTTTGTTTTGCTCTTTGATGGATTCAAATATTTTAGAGAAAAGCACAGTGAGAGAAGATAAATAAAAAAGATTAGTGTATGAGTTTATAGCTTTTAAATTCTGTTATCATCTCGTTTTTTAATTTGATGTAGTCTTTATCTGAAAAGCAATATATTTGGTATTTTGGAAAATAATACTCATCTACATTGACAAAAAATTTATCTTGCAAAAGCATCAAGAAATTCCAAGCAAGTTCTGCTTGTTTTTCTGATTTAACAATCAATACAAACTCAGATCCTTTTTCATAAGCAAACATGATACCATTCATGATAGTTCCAATTAGCCACTTATCTGTTTTTTCCTCAATTTCAAAATTGTACTTTATATACTTACCACGAAGCCACACTACATCTGGGATTACAGGATAATCTAGTATTTTTTTATTTCCTTCCCAGTCCTGTTCTCTTTTTTCTGATTTAATATAATATTTTTTTTCTTTGGTTGGAACTTTAAAACCAGCTCCTGCCCATCTAACTATGGATTGTACTTTCTTTTGCCATGTTGCCATAATATGCCTAGTTTGAGATTATACTATTTAAATCTTTGTTTTAACAAAATGTTACAATTGATGAGAAAGGTTTAAATTATAACCTATATTACTAACATTAATATATGTTTACAAAAAAGAATGGTAATTAAAAAAACAAAAAAATTTAATTTTTTGAATTTTACTCAGTTTTTCTTTTGGATTCTTATTATTTTAGTAATTCTAAGTATAGTCCTTGTATTTTACCTTAATTATAAAGGGATGATTGAGAACTCCAACAATAACAATATTTTCTCTGATAGAATCTATTCAAATGGTCTAGCTTTCATATTTAGCATTATTGGTTTTCTTATTGCAGTAATTATATTTTTAATACAACATATAAGTTCAAAATATCATTCAGAAGAATTAGGGGAATTACCAATATTCCTTACATATTTTATTACAACTCTGATTATCCTGTTAGTGTATATAATCTTCAATTTTATTGCTTTATACCTAGAACTTACGTTTCCTTATACATTAATCAGCCTAATTTTTTCCATATCGCTTGTAGTATTAATTCTTACAACAATGATATTTGCATATTATAATACTAAAGTTTCAACTATTCTTGGTAGAACCTCAAAAGATATAATTAAATTTATCATAAAGAAAAAAACATTTAAGAAGTTACCAATATTTAATGACATTGCATATACAGAAGAATTTACTGAGTCTCTCAATAGGAAAGTATCTATCTTTATTAAGAACAGCATAGATGCAATAAACAATAACGAAGACACTATCTTTAAAAACTCATTAGAAAGCCTAAAAGAAATAAGTCACCATTACTTACAACAATCTAAGCATATCCAAGCAACCGATGATAAATTTTTAAATGAATTAAATGACCAATTCAATTTTATAATATCCGAGAGTCTAAAAAGTTATAATCAAAAAATTCTGGAAGATGTTGCTAATACAATTGGTGCAATTTCTTTAGATATTATCAAATATAGGAAAGGCATTGCCGACATTAATAACTTTGCACTTAATTGGCTTGCTACATTAAAAGATTTGTTCATTAAATCTTATAAAAAAGATAGAACGATTGTGTGCCACATCTGTTTAGAGAGAATTAATGATGTTATTCTATTAACTCTAGACAAAGGCTACTACAGGTCATATGATACGTATAAGATGTTTATAGATGAAATCTCTGAAATTCTTTCTAAAGTTAACCAATATTGGTCCGCAATCCTTTTACAGAAAGCTTTATTGATGTATCAATACCAATTCTTGAAGTTTTTGGAATTATCAAAAACTAACAAAATAACTTTCAATGATACGCTTATCGAGCATTATTTTGATAAATTAGCAAAAATAATTAATGAAGCAAAAAATACCCATAAATCTTTTGGAAATAATACAATAATTTTTGCATCTTTGTATGGATTAGATTCTTTTGCTCAGAAGATTGCTGGACTTGGATTAACTAATCTAGAAGAGGATAGAATAAAAAGAAATATCGGCAAACAGATTAAACAACTCATAGATTTCAACAAAAAAATAATCAACACCAATCCTAAAAAAAATGATAGTCGAGTTTATGACTCATTTTCTGAATTACTCTTTCTTATAACTAAATATATTGATTTAACCAATGATGATAGAGAATCATTGATTGAATCCTTATCTAACAGTTTAATCGAGTTTGTTAAAAGTATCTACATTAAGGAAATAAGTGATCATGATAATACACTCTACGAACTCAAAGAAGCTACAATTGATTATTTTGCACTATTGATATATTTATGTAAGAATAAGCCAGACTTGATTAGTAAAATAATGCTGAGATTTGTTGGTATTTATCTGGATATCAAAAAGAGGATAAAGGGAGAAGATAAGGGTCAATTAATTAAATCACTATATAAAGAACTAAAGTTATATTCTTGTTGGATTAATATTTTTTCTAATCTAAATGAAATTAATAAACCTCTCATTAAAGTATTAAAGGATGATTTTTATGAACCTAGTTTTCCTCATAGAATCTCAATGCCATCCTTATTTGAGAAATATGGGTATTCCAAAAACAAGATTAGTAGATTAAGCGGACTTTGGTATCTCCATCCATCACATATGTGGGGGAATGAATTCCAAGAAGAAATATCTAATAAATTAAATGGAGATAAAGGTAAACCATATGTAGAATTTCATGAAATGTTGAAGAGAAATGAAAATGAAAAATACAATAAATAAACTCATTCAGATATTGGAAGGATATAAATTTAAATTTAATGAAGACGAAGTAAAATGTGAACTATTTAACCTATTGAAAAAGGAAGGGTCTATAGTAAGAGCAGAATATACTGTAGGAATAGAAGATAATGAAAACCCTCGAAGGCATGATTTAGTGATACTAAATAATAAGTTTGAAA
>JAHWHQ010000044.1 GCA_019323195.1 Candidatus Woesearchaeota archaeon
ACTCCTGTAGGTCCTGAAGAAGAAACTCCTGTAGGTCCTGAAGAAGAAACTCCTGTAGGTCCTGAAGAAGAAACTCCTGTAGGTCCTGAAGAAGAAACTCCTGTAGGTCCTGAAGAAGAAACTCCTGAAGAGCCTAAAGAAAAAACTCCTGAAGAGCCTAAAGAAAAAACTCCGAAAAAACCTGAAACTCCTGTAGAAAAAGAACCAAGTAAAGAAAAAATTTGTGGAGATGGCATTTGTCAGGGAGGTGAACAATGTGATGCAGATTGTTGTGAGGCTTTTTGCACTTTATATTGTCCAAAAGGTTCTATAGAAGGAAGTTGTGGTTGTGAATGTATAGAGCCTGATGAACCTGAAGAAGAATGTATAGAAGAAGGCGGACAAACATGGTCAGTGGAGTCTAATTGCTGTGAAGGTTTAAAGGCTGTTTCAGATTGTCTTCCAGACCAGCAATGCCCCATTTCATTGAGGTTTTGTGTTGATTGCGGCAATGGTAAATGTGATTCTTATGAAAATTGGGATAATTGTGCAAATGATTGTAAGCAAAAAGAACCCCATAAAAAACAATGTAACGAGGGTGAGGAAAGATACTACCGATGTTCAGATGGAACAAAGGTTCCTGAATGTAAATGTGAGAGTGAAGCATGGGTGTGCGTAATTTCCCCCAAAAAAAACTGCCCTGATTCCCCCGAACCTGAAAAATGTGCAGGTGAAATAAAACTAACTTTAAATAAGAATACCTATAAAATTGGAGACCCTGTGAGAATGATGATAGAAATCCTTGATTCACAAGGAAATCATCTTCCTGATTATGAGTTTTATGCTCAAATATATGATAATAGATGGCATACTCCTGATTTAAAGGAAACAGATAATAAAGGGTATTTTATCCATACAGGAACAGCAGAAAAACCATCTGGCGGAGTAACAGAAGTTAAATTTAAAGTTTATACAAAAGAAGTTGGCTCTTGCAAATCTGTTGAAGATACAGAAGAAGCTAAACTTGAACTAGATAAGTGTGGAATTGGGGAATGTGCGCCTGAACCAGGATGCAAAGATAAAGTTAGAATGTGCGGAGGAAAGTGCCCCCCGTGTCCAGAAGATGTTGAAAAAGAAATATTTTATCCTTGCAGTGGTTGTGAAGTAGAAGAAAAATGCTATCCCTATGGGTTTAGGAAAGGCGGAAACTATTGTTTAGACAAAGATAATAAATTTGTACCCCAATTAGCAGATAATGAAAAATGTGAAAATAATTTCGAATGTCAAACTAACCTATGTATTAATGGAAATTGTGTAAGCAGCAATGTTTGGAATAAGTTTATTAAATGGTTTGGGAATATATTTGGAAAAGGAGATGGACCAGGACCTGAAGCAGGGTCCAAAATCTGTTCTGAATTACTCATAGAAGAAGATATAGGAAATAATGAATATGAAAAGTCAGGATATGGTGAAAATAAACATGCAAGAGTTCCAGTATATTCTGAAGATGGAACTAATATAAGAACAATAAAATGCTGCACTGCTGATTATTTAAATGGAGGAGTAACTGCATTGGGTTGCTCATTTGACAACAGAGAAGATTTAAGGAATTCTATTAAATGGATTTTTAGCGGAGGAGTACCTGAAGGAGAGCATAAGTTTATAGAATATAATGGAGAAAGGATAATTGAAATTGGAGACAGAAGAATAATAGTTTGGACTAACAAAGCTTATTTGATTGCAACCGGAAGAACATCAGATACAGAAAAGGAAATTTTAGAGGAGATAGCTGATGCTTATCTTCAAAGATTTAAAAGTGATCTTGATTTAACAGAAGACGACCTTCCTTATATTCCACCTACTTCTCTTCCCGATGAAAAGCCCAGCTCATTTGTATTTTGCACTGAAGAAGATAAAGTAGCGGCAAAAGAATGTGGGCATAGGGGGGGTGCTCCACAAAGTAATCCTAGTACATTCGACGGAACTGAAGGAAGTAAAAAAGATTGTATAAAGAGCAAGGGGCATGGCGAGGGTTGCTGTGAGGTGTATACAGGTTGTATAATGCCTGACCAGAATTGTGAAGAGATTGAGATTGTTTCAAGGGACGAGTGTTACTGGAATATTGCCAGACTGAATAATGATGTTGACTTGTGTGAAAAAATAGATGATAATTCTTACAAGAATAAATGTTTAAGAGATTTTATAACAACAATCCAAAAGCATAGTGAATGTGGAAAAATAGATGATGCTGAACATAGAAATAAATGTTATGTTAATATTGCAGAGCAAAAAGGAGATTCTGATATCTGTGATAATGTAGATGATGCTGATTTGAGAGAAAAATGTTATTTTTGGGCTTCAGAGCATACAGAACAAAGAAATGTTTGCAATAAAATTTCTGATATGGACATGAGGGAAAGGTGTTATACAGGAGAGTTTCCTTTAATATCTTGCAAGAGTACAGAGGACACGTCTAATGAGGGCTGCTATTTCTTTGATAGCTTTGATGCTGATTTAGAAAATTGGGTTTTTAATAGTGTGGAAGGTGGAAAAGGGACCATAGCAAAAGAAGGAAGCAACAATGTTTTAAGATTATATGGGGTTGTGCAGCCAGAAATTCAGAGGCATTGGGACAATCATTTCTTTAAGTTCAAATTTAAGAGGATAGAGGGGTCAATGCATGTTAACTTTAGGAAGACTTCCAGGCATGAAGGGCAGAGCAGATATATTGTTGCTATGTCTGAAAATGTGAACAATTTAGATAAACATTTTAATGTGTATAGCGATGAGAACTGGCTAATACTAGATGAGGCTGGTTTTAGCCTTGATGATGGTTGGCACACTCTTGAGATAAGAGGTCATGATAATATTCTCAATGTTTATGTAGACGATGAGCTTTTATATAAATACAAAGACACTGAAAATCCTTTCCTTTATGGCATGCCTGGATTTGAAATCCACACAGGAGGAAGATCCATCATCCCAGAGTTTTTGATAGATGATGTTGAAATCAAGTTTATTACAGAGGATGATGTTGTTTATCCTTGATTGGTAAATGAAAAAAATAGTTTTTATTTACTGGTTTGTTTTCTCTTTTCATGTGGTTGGGTGCCTCCAACCACCCCCAATTACTTAGGTAACTGGGGTTACAACTTAATATGACTTTCTACTGAGCACTCAAAATCAAAAGTTTTAAATATGAACTATTATTTTGTACTCAAAAAGAGGTTCTGCATAGGTTACTCCAATTGTATCGCTAATCATATTTATGTTAAAAATCCAAGGGGGATTTAAAATCAAAAAGAAAAAAACGAGGGGAATCAAGAAAAAAACGATAAAAAAGATTTCTGCAGTTGTTGTCCTAGTCGCCGTCTTGGCGGTTGTCCTGTATTTTGCGTTCGCAACCTTAAAGCCTGCCAAGGCCATTGCAACCGTTAACGGCGAGGCGATAACAAACCGTGAGCTGGAAGACAAGTACAACCGTCTTCCTGACGAGTATAAGCTTTTTATCTCTAAAGAGGACTTCCTGGACCAGATAATAAATGTGAAATTGCTGCTTCAGGAAGCAAGGGAGCAGGCAGTTGTTGTCAGCGAAGACGAAATCGATTTCGAGATAAACACCCTTAAGAAACAGGCTCCTACAGAAAAGGCATTTGAAGAGTTGCTGAAGCAGCAGGATACCACTCTTAATGAGCTTAAAGAACAGCTTCATGAGCAGTTGACCATCAATAAGTTATTGGACCATGAGGTTGTCTCAAAGATAGAGGTTTCAGAATCCAAGGTCCTGGAGTACTATAAGGATAACCAGGATTATTTTGATGAGAATGATATCCCTTATAGCGAGGCAAAAGAGGATATAAGGAACATACTCCTTAATGACCTCTCCAGCAATGTCATTGACATCTACATAAACCAGCTTAGGTCAGACGCGGTTATAACCAAGGATGGTATTAAGGTGACATCCGGGATTGAGACATTCACAAGGACAGATGATTCCACCTGTAAGAAGGAAGGTAAGGTTATCATAAGGCTGTTTTCAAGCTCCAAAAATTCCGCCTCCAGGTGGATAAGCAGGGCGTTTGATGATGTTGCAGATGAATATGGTGATGAGATAATAGCCTATCACTGGCAGCTTGACACCGGAGATAATACATTGACATCTGTAGAAGAAACAGGCGTTCCAAAAGCAGAAGTTGATGTCTTCCGTAAGTATAACCCTGAAAACACAGTCCCTACCTATATATTTGGCTGTAAATATGTCAGGGTTGGAAACTCTTACTCCAGCTTAGAGGAAGAGAAAGCGGAATTCAGAAGGGTTATTGAAAAATTTTTAGTATAAGATGAACCAAGAACAGAAAGAGAGGCTTGAGCAGGAGCTTGAATTCTTAAAAGAGAGCCTGGAGTCAGAGGTTATTTCTAATGATGAGTTTGAAAGGGGAAAGGAAAGGATAGAAAGGAAGCTGAGAGAGATTGCCGACCAATCCCCTGATGAGGAGAAATCCAAGGATGATTCCAAGGAGGAATCCTCTGAAGAAGCGAAAGAAGGCAAAGAAGAGCCGGAAGAACCTCCTGAAGAAAAGCCTGAAGAAAGGGAATCAGATAGGGAAGAAGAAAAGCCTGAACAACACATGGAAGAACAAGAGCCAGAGGAATCCAAGGAAGAGGATAAAACAGGCCAGCCATCAACAGGCGAAGAAACAGAAGAGGATTCAGGGGAAGAAACAACAGAAATAAGGCATGAAGAAAAATCAGAAGAGCCGGAAGAACCTCCCGAGGAAGAGCCTGAAGAAAGGGAATCAGATAATGAAGAACCAAAGCAGGAAGAGCCGGAAGAATCCAAAGAAGAACATGAGGAAGAAGAAAAGCCCGGACAATCTTCAGATGAGGAAAAACCAAAGCAGGATTTAGAAGAGGAACCCCCTGAAGAAGCGAAAGAAGGCAAAGAAGAGCCGGAAGAACCTCCCGAGGAAAAGCCTGAAGAAAAGGAATCAGAGAAAGAGGAACCAAAACATGAAAAGCCTGAAGAATCCAAAGAGGAACAAAAAGAAGAGGTAAAGAAATCAAGGAAAGGGCTTTATTGGACAATAGTTCTGATAATTTTCGTAATATTATTTTTCTCTATAAGGGGATGTGGAAGGCATGAGGAGAAGGCAGAAATTACCTTAGGGGAAGAAGAGTTCATCCCTGCCTGTTCTGTTGATTCCGATTGCCAGCAGGAAGGCATGGTCAGCGTATGCTTAAATCCCGATACAAAAGAATCCGAATGTGAATATCAAGAGGATGTCAGGATTGAGCTTATAGCGATAAACTATAAAGGGTGCAGGTTCTGTGATGACTCTACTGTCAAGACCATCATAAAGGAGATGTTTCCTAATGTAAAGGTAAGGGATGTGGATTATAACGCGCCGGAAGCCAGGGAGCTGATTAACAGGTTTGGCATAAAAGCCCTTCCGGCATATATCTTCGATTCCAATGTCAGCAAAGCAGTAAACTTTGAGGATTTCAGCTCTGCTTTGGTAAAAAACGGGGATAGCTACCTTCTTTCAGAGACAGCATCTGGAGCTGCTTATTATTTTAAAAGGCCGATGATCAGGAATAAGCTGGACTTATACCTTCTTCCTGGAGACAACCGGAAGATCGAGGATTCTATGTCCAGGGTTTCAGAACTGTTTGCAGGCAAGATGGATTTCACAAGGCATATAGTGACAGAGCAGAATAAGGAATCCCTGAAAAAAGAGCTTGCCATCAACACATACCCCACGTTCCTTCTGAATAACCAGCTGAAGTTCAGGGGCATACTCCCCGCAGATACGATAAAGGAAAGGATCTGTTCTGTAAACGCCTTTAATGAATGCGGTGAAGAGCTGCCTAAGATCTAAATAAACACAAATCTTTATAAATAAAACCCTAATTCTATGCTACTGGGAAATGTAGGTAGCAGCTTACCTGAATCCTGAAAACCGACTTAAAAGTTATTAATAGATGGAGGCTAAAAAATGTCAATGTACAAGTATATCAGGCAGCTCTGGAAGCAGCCTAAGCAGAACCTGGGCGACCTGTGGCAGGAAAGGTTGATTGAATGGAGGAGACAGCCTGCAACAGTCCGCATAGAGAAGCCTACAAGGGTTGACCGGGCTCGTTCTTTGGGTTATAAGGCAAAGCAGGGATTTATCGTAGTAAGGCAGAGGGTCATGCGTCAGAAAAGGCAGCGCCCTAAGTTCTCAAGCGGAAGAAGAAGCAAGCACATGAGGAGGAAGAAGGTTCTTGACATGAACTACCGCTTGATCTCTGAGCAGAGAGCGCAGAAAAAATTCGTCAACTGCACTGTACTTAACTCTTATTATGTAGGAGAGGACGGTAAATACATCTGGCATGAGGTAATCTTAGTAGACCGCTCCCATCCCGCGATAAAGGCAGACCCGCGCATAAACTGGATCTGCGATAAGCGTGGAAGGGCTGCCAGGGGATTGACCTCTGCGGCTAAATAAAGAATTTTATCTTTTTTTTCTTATCTTCTCTATGATTCTCTTAATCCTTTTCTTATTATAATGGGCAATAATCCCTGCTATTATCATAATCATGATAAATAACGCAGTTCCTGGCCTTGCCATCAGGATTCCGTTAAGGAATACAGCCCCTCCCAACATCCAGCTAACTTCTTTCTTATGTTTCATAGGTTCAGCCTCCTGTCAATATCCTCTGCCACTTCTTTTAGGTCAGAGCACGCCCTTTTGATGTCCTTCTCTATCTCATCCACTAGTGACCTTAGATTCTCAACCCTTAATATGTATCTGTTATGTCCTGGGACGACTATCCCTGACTCGATGAGCTTATTTATGTGGTGTACCACTGTTCCTCTTGTCAGGTTAAGCTTAAATGCCAATTCATCAGAACTCAAAGGTTTCTTCCTTTTGGCAGACTTCAGGAGCTCAATAAAGACCCTGAAGCAGGACTTGTCCTTGTCCCTTAGGTTAAAAAGCCCTAACGATCTCCCAAACCATTGCAGCTCTTCATTTATTGTTTTCTCATGCGGCTTTCTTGATGTTAGTATTGTAACCCTCTGCTCATACACCCTTATCATAAGACTGGCTGTATAATGTCAATATATAAATCTTTTGGTGATTTATATCCTTAAGAATACAAATATTTAAATAGAAGTTAATTTTAACATGATTTAGTTGACCTTAAGTCAACAAAAACCAAAGATTTCAAAAAAGATTTACAAGGTGATGCAAAATGATATGGGACCCCTTTGAAGAGCTTCGGAAAATGCATGATGAGATGGACAGGTTATTTGGCAGGGTTTTTAAGCCTTTAGGCTCTAAAGGCAAAGAACTAACACCGTTCAAAACAGCCAGAGTTCCTGTCAGCAATATCAGGGAGACAGAAAAGAATGTCATTGCAGACATCGAGCTTCCTGGCATACCCAGGGAAAACATAGAGCTTAATGTAAATGAGGATTCTATTGAGATAAAGGCCCAGAAAAAGGCAGAAAACGAGGTAAAGAAAAAAGGCGTTTACAGCTACCATTCAAGCGCTTCCCAGTTCTACAGGAAGATTCCCCTGCCAGCAGAGGTAAAGCCCGAGCAGGCATCAGCCCAGTTCAAGGACGGCCTTTTGAAAGTAGAGATCCCGAAGGCCAGGCAGATAGGGCACAAGAAGCAAAAAAGGATAAGGATAAAGTAGGTCAAGATGAAAAAAGAAGAAAAAGAGCAGAAGCATAATAAAAAAGAGCCGAAACCTGACATCAGGGACCAGAAGATAGCAGAGCTTACAGAAACACTGCAGAGGCTGCAGGCAGAATTTGAGAACTACAAGAAATATGTTGAAAAGTCCCAGATAGAGTTCAGGAAATACGCAGAAGCAGGTCTTATCGAGGAGCTTCTTCCTGTTTTGGATTCCTTTGAGCTCGCATTCAAGAACACAGCAAACAGGGAAGAGCTTGTCAAGGGCATAGAGCTTATTTATTCCCAGCTATACTCATTATTGGAGAAAAAGGGGCTGAATAAAATACCTGCAGCAGGGAAATTTGATCCTCATCTTCATGAGGTTTTGCTCAAGGAAAAGTCTGACAAGGAAGAAGACACCATCCTGGAAGAGCTTCAGAAAGGATATAAGCTCAATGATAAGGTAATAAGGCATAGCAAGGTCAAAGTCTCTAAATGCAAATAAAAAAAGACACTCCTCTTAAGGAAATCCTAAACACAGGTGAAGTTTGCCAGCGAAGGAATCATTGCTGCAGGTTCGGCAGTGGTTTCCTTGTTGGTGACGACCTAATCAACATATCGCGGTTTTTAGTGATTAAAGAGGATGAGTTAATAAAAAGATACCTTGAAGAAAAAGAGCTGTTCAATAAGCGATTATTAAGGCCGAGATTAAAGCCGAAAAAAGAGCATCTTCCCTACGGCGAGTGCATCTTTTTCAGCGGAGACGGCTGCAGGATCCACAAGGTAAAGCCCCTGCAGTGCAGGGTTGGCAACTGCAATGAGCATGGAGAAAAATTAAGCATATGGTTTATGCTTAATTACCTTGTAGATAAGGAAGACCCTGAATCGATAAGGCAGTACGCATCTTACCTTAAGGCAGGAGGAAAAACAATAGAGGGAGGAAAGCTTGAAGAGCTTGTTCCTGATAAGGAAAAGCTGAAGAGAATATTAAACTTTGAGGAATTGAAATGATTGAAAAGAAGGTAAGGGCCACTGTTGGAGCAGTCATAGAAAATGATGGCAAGGTATTATTGGTAAAAAGAAACTGTGAGCCTTTCAAGGGCTTTTGGTCTCTCCCAGACGGCCACATCGATTTCGGAGAAACCGCAGAGCAGGCAGTTATCAGGGAGGTGAAGGAGGAGACAGGCCTGACAATCAAGAGACCGATGTTTTTAGGCTACAGGGACGAGCTATACCCTGATATAAACTGGCACGGCGAAGTGCTTGTCTTCCACGGCAAGGCAGAAGGCAGGAAGAATATTGACGGTGATGAGATAATTGACATAGGATGGTTTGATCTAAAAGAAGCATCAGGCATGAACCTTGCCTTTGATCACCAGGAGACATTGAAGATATACCAAAATAAGATAAAAAATGCAAAGAAGGTGTAAAAATGGAAATCAAAAAAGCTGAAAAAGAGGAACTGAAGCGGTTAATTCCAGTATATAAGGAATTTTTTCCTGTTCATGCAATCTTTACAAGAAGCGATGAAGAGGTTTTAGATTATTTGGAAAATCTTAAGGGTGATATCCTCATAGCAGTTGAAGATAACTCTGTTGTAGGAGGATTAGTGATTGCCAGGAAAAAATATGGGCATACAGTAGCTAATTTTAAGCATATAGCAGCCAAAGATGGGGACAAAGAAACGATAAAAGAGCTTGTCAAAAAAGCTGAAGAGCTGTCAGATGCTGCAAAGATAGAGTTGAATATTGCAGATGGAGAAAAAATACCTTATAGTTTTTTTGAAGGTCTTGGCTATGAGACAGAAGGAAAGCTGAAATCACATTACAGGCAGGGAGAGACATGTTATATCTTAGGAAAAACAAAAAAGGAGGAATAAGATTTTGAGAAAAATGGCTGAAGAAAAAATAAACCTGAACATAAACGAAGGAGACGCATTTTATGCTCACGAGCTTAGCATAAACTTTAACCCATTGCAGTTTGTTTTTGATTTCAAGAGTGTAACCCCACGGGTAGACCCACGAAGCAGGGACAGGGCATCAATAGTGTTAAAGCATAATGTAATACTTGTCGACCCTTACCATGCCAAGCGCGTATACGACCTTTTGGGAAGCGTTCTCAAGAAATATGAGAAGGAGTTCGGGAAGATAGAGAAGCCAAAGCCCCTGCAGGTTGTTGAAAAAAAGAGCAAAAAAGAGGCGAATAAGCTGAAGCACGAGGAGAAGATAGAAACCCCGAGCTATATTAGCTGATCTGAAAGAAGAAAGATGGAGTACATTTAAAGGTGATGAACATGGCAGAAAAAAAATCAAGAAAGGAAAAGATAATAGGTATAGATCTGGGTACAAGCAACAGCGCATGCGCTGTTCTTCAGGCTGGCAAGCCTGTAATCGTTCCAAGCGCAGAGGGCACTACCCAGTACGGGAAGGCATTTCCCTCTGTAGTTGCTTTCACAAGGGACGGCCAGATGCTGGTTGGAGAGCCGGCCAGGAGGCAGGCAGTCTCTAATCCGGAGCGCACTATAACAGCCGCAAAAAGGAAGATGGGCACGGATTTCAAGTACAGCATCAACGGAAAAGACTATACCCCTCAGCAGATATCCGCATTTATCCTTCAGAAGATAAAGAAGGATGCAGAGGAGTTTGTTGGCGAGCCTGTAAAGAAGGCAGTCATTACGGTCCCTGCTTATTTTGACGATGACCAGAGGCAGGCAACAAAGGATGCAGGCACCATAGCAGGCCTGGAGGTTGTAAGGCTGGTAAATGAGCCTACATCAGCTTCTATGGCTTACGGAATTGACAAGTCAACACACGACCATAAGATCCTTGTTTTTGACTTTGGCGGCGGGACATTGGACGTTACCATAATGGAATTCGGGGAAGGCGTTTTTGAGGTTAAGTCCACCAGCGGCGACACCCATCTTGGCGGTACAGACATGGATGAAGTCATGATTAAGTTCATCGTTGAAGACTTCAGGAAGAAGCACAACGTTGACCTAAGTTCAGATGACACTGCCATCCAGCGCCTTAGGGAAGCGGCAGAAAAAGCAAAGATAGAGCTGAGCACAACGACAGAGACAGACATCAACCTTCCTTTCATAACGCAGAAAGACGACAGCCCCCTTCACCTTCAGATGAAGATCAACAGGGCAAAGCTCGAAGAGCTCGTAGGGCCTATAATAAAGAAATGCAATGCTCCGATAGAGCAGGCGATAAGCGACGCAAAGCTGAACAGGTCCGAGATAGACAGGATCATACTTGTAGGAGGCCCTACAAGGATGCCTGTTGTAAGGCAGTTTGTTGAGGATTTCATAGGCAAGAAGGCAGAGCGTGGCGTCGACCCTATGGAATGCGTTGCCCAGGGAGCAGCGATCCAGGCAGGTGTCCTGGCAGGCGAGGTCAAGGACATACTGTTGCTTGACGTCACCCCATTAACATTAGGCATAGAAACCCTTGGCGGGGTAAGGACAGAATTGATCGCAAGGAACACGACCATCCCTACAAAGAAATCCCAGACCTTTTCAACAGCCTCAGACAATCAGCCTGCTGTGACTATCAATGTACTGCAGGGCGAGCGTCCTATGGCCGCTGACAACAAGTCCCTGGGAAGGTTTGACCTTGTCGGGATACCTCCTGCTCCAAGGGGCGTTCCCCAGATAGAGGTCACCTTTGACATAGATGCCAACGGCATTGTCCATGTGTCTGCAAAGGATCTTGGGACAGGCAAAGAGCAGTCCATAAAGATCACAGCATCCCAGAAGCTTAACGAGGAAGAGATCGAGAAGATGAAGAAGGATGCAGAGATCCACGCAGACGAGGACAAGAAGAGGAAAGAGAAGGTAGACACCTTGAATGAGGCAGAAAGCCTTGTCAACCAGTATGAAAAGACACTCAAGGATCTTGGGGATAAGGTTGACAAGAAGCAGCTTGAGCCCATACAGAAGGACATTGAAGGCTTGAAGGAGCTTCTCAAGGACAAGGATAAGAACTATGAGCAGATCAAGAAAGCAAAAGAAGACCTTATCCAGAAATTCCAGAAAGTCTCCCAGGAGCTCTACCAGAAGGTGGCAGAGGAGCAGGCAAAGAAGCAGCAGCAACAGCAGGAAGCCGGGGCAGGTAATCCAGGCTCCAAAGAAGAGAAGAAGAAAGACGACAATGTGGTAGACGCTGATTACGAGGTAAAGGACGAGAAGAAGAAAAAGAAATGATTTTTTTTATTTTTGTTTAAATTTTTTTATTAAAAATGACAAAAAAGAAAACAAAAAATACTGTTTCTAACTTTATTAATTCTTTTTTTATTAGATGCTGGATTATATTGAAAAATTTTTGGATTAAACATTGGTGGAAAACACTGCAAATTAGTGGTTTTCTAATTATGTTAGGCATTACATTATTAATAACCAACCAAGTTGTTCAACCGCTTTTTTCACCAAGAATCTCCGAAATGGAGATAACCCCTCTTCATATAAAATTAGAACAAAGTAATGATTTTAATGATATACGATATTTTGGTATTTATGAAGTAAGTTATGTAATTGAGACTCCTTTCTTTTATAATAACAAACCTATTGTTGTAGAACTACCAGGAAGGTTAGATGATTCCACTTTTCTTGAGAAGAATGCAGAATGGACATCATACTACACCCTTAATCATCCCTATTATATAATTAATTTATCAAAAAATTTATTTAAAAAAATTAGGGGCAATCATGGTTGGATAGATATAAAACTTTTAGAACGTAAAATACCTTTGATAATCAAACCAAATGCAAGAGAAATGAGGAAAATAACTGTTAAATTTTGGCTTAGAGAAGAGATAGATTCCTTATATCGTCCCCATCTTACATTGCAAGATTCAGATTGGTATTCTGCAAATCAAATTGCCCCCACAGATTTCAAGCGCGATTTTGCAACTGAGCCAGAATTTATACCTATTGGATATGCTGTTAGAAAACCATACAATAGTACTTACGAGTTTGGCCTAATAAAAATCAGAAGTTTAAGTGATATTGAAATTGAGAATATTGCCATTGAGACTCACGACGTGGAAACAGTTTGTGATGGAGTTATGCCTCTAAAAAAGGTTGGAAAAAATAAATATATTCTCACCACCTTAAAACCAAAAGAAACAAAAACTTTTTTTACTCTCACTTCGGCAAAGGAGATAGGTAAGAACAAAGAAATAATGGACTATGATTATGTTTTTAACTTTACCTCATCCGCGTACCCCTTTTGTTATGGCATCTGGAGGGAACAAAAAGAACTGCTAAAATGAAAAAAATAGATCATTATATCTACCTTGATTATTCAGAAAGACTTATTGGATATACAATCATAGAAAAAGAAAAAGTTGGTACTCTCCTGCCAAAAATTTCCAAATTCCACCATTACAAAGACATAAAGCATAAAAAGGCATATCTCTCATCTATCAAAAAGGTAATCAAGACAAAGAAGATTTTGGAAGATTTGCTCAAACACAAAATTAGGGAACTTAGAGATAATCTTTATATCTTCACTGAAGTTATTGAATTCATAGAAAAAAATGACCATTGTGCTATATTCGCTTCTATTGATAATAATCAGTATAAGGCTTTCGTTAGGTTACTCAAAATGATTCATCACAGAGATCATGTCATTGTAAGAAAAGAATCAGATTTGAAAAAAGGAAGCATTGAATATAAATTAAGTTTAATCATAGATACATTACTAAACTTAAAAAGAAACGAGTAAGTAGACCCATCAAACCTACTAACTGCCTCAAGGGACAGGATTCGTCAGGGTCTGTTCCTCAAATATAGGTATATATTCAGCCATATAAATAATTTGCGTTTTTAGTATATGAAAAGGTATATCGATAAAAATGCCAAAAATAAAAATCATAGCAATAAACAGCAGCCCTAGAAAAGGGAATACTGACTTTATGCTAGATACTCTTCTCAATTCTGCAGAGAGAAATGGTGCAGACGTCTCCCATATAAGGTTAAGGGAGAAAGACATCCATTTCTGTGGAGGCGGTGATAATTGCTGTCCAAAGACCGGCGAATGTGAGATAAAAGATGACATGCCTGCAATATACAAAGAGCTTGAAAGTGCCGACATAATAATACTTGCTTCTCCTTCCTATTTCAGCAATGTCTCAGCAAGGATGAAAAACTTCATTGACCGCTGCAACCCTTACTGGTTTAATAAGAAGCTGAAGGGAAAAAAGGCATTCCTTATTGGCGTAGGCAGCATAGAGGAGTCAATCAAGGAAATGCTTGCGATAATGGAAAACTTCCTTCGGATACTGGATATAACCTGCATTGGCTCTTATCATGCTGTTGCAGACAAGGCAGGGGATATTGGTAAGAATGTCAAAGTCATCAAAGAGCTTGAGGATATTGGAGCCAGCTTAAGATGAAAAAAACAAAGGATAAAAAAGGCCATAAAAAGAAACTTCCCTTTGTGGCTTATAACCCTAAAACCCATGTTCTTATCTGCAAAAAAAAGGTAAACAACAGATGGGCAGCCATATTCAATGATCCAAGAAAACATGATGAGCTTGTAAGCTACGAAGATCCAAAAAATAAGATCGTAAAGGAATTCCAGAATATAGCAAGTTTTAAGGATAAGGTGATTCTTGATGCAGGATGCGGGACAGGCAGGCATACCTTTCTCTACTCTAAGGCTGCACGGTATGTTTATGCATTAGACCCTTCCAGACAGCATATCAGTTTCCTAAAGGATAAAATAAATAAGAATAAGGTAAAAAATATAGGGCCTTTACTCGCAAGGATAGAAAAAATACCTTTAAAGAGCAACTCTGTAGACCTGGTGGTGGGAACATTTAGCATTACCTCAACATCTATTGACAGGAAAAAGGCCATAAAAGAGATCCTTAGGGTATTGAAGCCTAAGGGAAGGATGATCTTTGCAGACGCCTACTACAAGGGAGAATTCATGGATATCTGGAGAAAATGCTCAGATCCTGATATTGCAGGCGGCTGTTATAATTGCCTGTTAAGCACAAAGGACATGTACGATTTCAGGATAAGGGTTATTGAAACCTCCTGGGATTTCCCGACTGTTAAAAAAGCAGCAGATTTGTTAGGTTATGTCCTGGGTGGAAAAACCAAGGGCTATTTATTGAAAAGCAGGAAGAGAAGGATACGCATGAAGGTATTTATTGTTTATGGCACAAAGTGATGGTTTATAGGAATAATTTATAAATATACTGGCAATTTTATATAGAAATAACAAAATTATGGTGAAACCCTTAGATGACCAAAGACTACTACAAGATTTTAGGCGTAAACAAGAACTCGACTAAAGAGGAGATCAAGAAAGCCTACAAGAAGCTGGCAAGAAAATACCATCCTGACGTGAACAGCGAGTCTGATGCAGCAGAGAAATTTAAAGAGATAAACGAGGCTGCTCAGGTTCTGGGTGATGACACAAAAAGGCAGCAGTACGACCAGTTTGGTAATGCAGACGCATTCAAGCAGGCCTCAGGCTTCCAGGGCTTTGACTTCTCTAACTTCGGCTCTGATTTTACAGACTTCGCTTCCTTTGATTTCGGCGACATCTTTGACCGCTTTTTTGGCGGCGGCGGCCCTTTCCGCTCTGCATCAAGAAAGCGCTCATCAAGGGGCTCTGACTTAAGGTATGACATGGAGATAACGCTGGAGGAGGCTGCCTTTGGAACAGAGAAGGAGATATCCATCCCAAGGAATGAGCAGTGCCCTGAATGCCATGGCTCTGGTGCAAAAAGCAAAAGCGATATCCTCTCCTGTCCCGAATGCCATGGCTCTGGTGTTTCAAGAAGGACCCAAAGAACCCCTTTTGGCATGTTTTCCACAACAACAACATGCAGGAAATGCCATGGAAATGGGGAATACATAAAAGAGGAGTGCCCTGATTGTGACGGTACAGGCCTTGTCCATCAAAGGAGGAAACTTAAGATAAAAATACCTCAGGGAGCAGAGGAAGGTACCAATCTGCGCATATCAGGGGAAGGCGAAGCAGGGCAGAGAGGAGCCTCAGCTGGCGACCTTTATATAGTCCTGCATATGAAAGAGCATAAGATCTTTGAAAGGAAAGGTGACGATATCTTTGTCCAGATAAAGATTCCCTTTACAACCGCTGCCTTGGGAGGGGAGATAGAGGTCCCTACATTAAAGGAAAAGGCTAAGCTGAGGATCCCGGCAGGAACCCAGTCAGGCACTGTCTTCAAGATGAAAGAGCAGGGCATTAATTTTCTTCACGGCTATGGCCGTGGTGACGAATTGGTTAAGGTTGAGATAGATGTCCCGACAAAGCTAAGCTCCAAGCAGAAAAAGCTTTTGAAAGAGTTCGAGAAGATAAGCCATAAGAAAACCTTTTTTGGGATATAATTGATAAAAATTCTTTTACCCGCCCTTCTGTATCCAGATAATAATTATAATAATAATAATAATGATTACTAGAAGTGTTATTGGATCTAAAAATCCTTTTTTGTTTTTAAATGGAAAGAAATGTTCTGTAGATTCAATCCATCCTTTTATCCTTTCTATCTGTCCATTCATTCCAATTATCCTATTATTCATTTTTCCTATACCTTCTTTATTTTGCTTGATCAGTTTAATTATTTTTTCATTATAACTTAATTTCGTATAAATACCAAGTGCTATCACAGCAAAAATAGAAGCAGGATATTTAATATAAGGATCTATCCCCTCTATAAATGCTGAAGGTGCTAAAATTAAACCAATTAGGCCAAATAAGTCCAGTAAAGTTTCCCCCTTCATTTTCTAATGACCCCACTTTTAGCACCTCTTCTTGATATATATGTATTAAACAAATATTAAAAAGTTTTCTATTTATTATTAATCTCAGTGATCCTCTCAATACCTTTGATTCTTTCAATAACCTCAGAAACCTCCTTTGGGACCAGCTCTTTCCAGTCATTTCCATGAAGTATCCTTTTTCTTATCTCAGTCGCATTGATATGCGGTATTAGCCTTATCTTTCTAACCCTCATTCCTTTTTCCCTGAAAAGTTTCTCAGTAAGATCATTTCCTGTATAGGCAATGTCAAACCCCTTGGCTATTTTCCTTACATGCTCAACCCATTTCTTATTGTCATTAACATCAGGCACAGCAATAATGTCATAATCAGCTATCTTATTGGCTTTTAACGCCTTTCTTATCATCCTTTCCCTTTCCCCATAGCTAAAAGGGTTCTCTTTGGTATTTTCTTCCTGTGAAGAGCCGATTGCAATGATTACCCTGCTGCATTCCCTCAAAGCCAGCCTTATGTCAGAAAGATGCGCATTATGGAACGGCTGGAACCTTCCTATGAATAACGCTGTCTTTTTCCTTTCTTCATCAGGCAATACCTTCATTCTATGGCTAAATTCATCTTATATTAATAAATTATTCCCTTTTATGCCTTCCTCTTTCCACTAAGCTTTCATGGTTTATAATTACATACATTTATATAATAGTAAAACATCCCTAATCTTAACCCTAAATAGGGGTTAAAAGAGCCCGTCACGAGAGTACTCAATGGAGCTTACGCTAAATGCAAGCAATGAGCTTGGGAGTTAGTGTAACGGGCTGCAATCATATTTATAGGCTTATTTAAGGTAAAAAAGCAAAAATAGGGCAAGTTTCGGCTTAATATTCATTTATTTCCGTTATTTTACTTAAAAAAGGAAAGAAAGAGCTTAGTTAAATCTAAACTTGTTCTATTAAGATAGCTAAAAATAAGAAGGAGTTTGATTAAGATCATCATCATCACTTCACTCGGTTGTAGAAGTTTGGTAGTAGAGAACTCCTTCTGAAAATAAAAAGCTTATAGGAGAGCGATTAAAATGGGAAAAATTAGTCCGGTTTCATCAAAGTATATCGTTAATGCATCTATAGAGATAGAAGGGATAGTTGACAGGCCCGATGTTATAGGGGCAATATTTGGCCAGACAGAAGGCTTGTTAGGGGCAGATCTGGAGCTAAGAGAGCTTCAGAGATCTGGCAGGATTGGAAGGATAGAGGTAAATGTTGACACCAGAAGCGGAAAGACAAACGGCACCATAACCATCCCATCCAGCCTAGATAAGGCAGAAACATCCATTGTTGCTGCAGCCCTGGAGATTATCCAGAGGATAGGGCCGTGCAATGCCAGGATTCGTGTTAAGAACATAGAGGATGTCCGCGTTACAAAGAGAAGCTTTGTGATAGAGAGGGCAAAGGAATTATTGAAGAAGATGATGGAAGGGGTAATCCCTGACTCCCAGGAACTGGCAGACGAAGTAGCCTATTCTGTAAGGGTGATGGAGATTCAGGAATATGGCAAGGACAGGCTTCCTGCCGGCCCGGCTATAGATGAAAGTGACGAGATTGTAGTCGTAGAAGGGAGGGCTGACGTCTTGAACCTCTTAAAGCACGGCTTCAAGAACGTAATAGCCATGAACGGCACCTCCACGCCGGAAACAGTTATTGAGTTATGCAAAAAGAAGATAGTAACAGTCTTTGTTGACGGTGACAGGGGAGGAAGGCTGATTATAAAGGAATTGATAAACAACACAGAGATAGACTATGTTTCTATGGCTCCTGACGGAAAAGAGGTAGAGGAGATAACTAAAAAGGAGATTCATAAGGCTTTAAGAGGAAGGGTTTCTGTTGAGCAGGTTAAGTTAGAGCTTGGAAAGGACATAGATCGGTCAGAAAAGCCCCCTCTATACGGTCCAAGAAAAACCCAGCCTAATTATAAGCAGCAGAGGCCATTCCCTCCAAAGAATTCCCCTCCTCCGGTAAGGGTTGCTGCAAAGAAAGAAGCCAGGCCTGAAGAGAAAAAGCTCTTTAAGGAGATGCTGGAGAACCTTGTAGGTACAAGGGGAGCCCAGATATTGGATGATAAGCTTAATATCCTTGGCAAGGTTCCTATCTCTGAGCTGCAGACTACGATAAGAAGCCTTTCTTCAGGTGTTTATGCGATCGTATTTGATGGCGCTATTGATAAAGAGCTGGTAAAAACAGCCGAAAGGGTGCCTGTTTCATTTTTGGTCGGCATGGACTCAAGGGTTAAGGCAAACGAGACAAGCATCAGGCTTTTGACTGCTAACGACCTTTAGCTGTTAAATAGAAGATTTATTTCATTTTTTTCTTATCTTATTTTTCTTCTTGTCCTGAACCAAAAACAAAGTTAGATTCCAAAAACTATTAAAAACAAAAAAATTATAGTTTTTAATCGGTTTTGGAATATTTCATTCCAAAAACTATTTAAATAAAATTATAATTCTATATTCCGGATAATGGAATAGTAAAATGGATGAAACAAAATTCATATGGATGGACGGGAAACTGGTTCCCTGGAAGGAGGCAAAGGTCCATGTCTTGGTTCATTCACTCCACTATGGAGATCTTTAGGGCCTTAGCCCGAGACCAGAACAGGGGTGTTTGAAGGCATACGCTGCTATGAGACAGATAAAGGGCCGGCTGTCTTTAGGTTAGATGACCATATAGACAGATTATATTATTCTGCCAATACCTTAAGGATGAAGATTCCCTATTCAAAAAAGGAATTTACAGAAGCAGTAAAAGAGACAGTCAGGCAGAATGGTTTAAAATCAGCTTACATCCGTCCTATATGCTTTTTTGGCTATGGAAAGATGGGCCTTAACCCTGCCGGATGTCCTGTTAACTGCGCAATAGCAGTCTGGCCCTGGGAAAAATATCTTGGAGAAGGCTCAGTTAAAGTTAAGACGTCTAGTTACTGCAGGATTCACCCTAAAAGCACCCATGCAGATGCCAAGATCTGCGGCCATTACGTAAACTCCATCTTTGCCTCTATAGAAGCAAAAGATAGCGGGTATGATGAAGCCTTATTGCTGGATTATAATGGAATGTGTGCAGAAGGTCCTGGTGAAAATCTTTTTATATTTAAGGATGGCAGATTATTAACCCCCAAGTTAGGGGCCATATTAGGGGGGATAACAAGAGCCTCAGTTATAGAGATTGCCAAGGATATGGGTCTTGAGGTTGAGGAAAAGGAAATGAGGATAGAAGACGTTTATAACGCAGAGGAAGCTCTGTTTAGTGGAACTGCCGCAGAGGTTACCAGCATAGAATCAGTTGACGGCAAGAAGATAGGGAAGCATGCTCCCGGTCCGATAACAATAAAATTAAGGGATAAGTTCATGGAGATAGTCCATGGGAAAAGCGAAAAATATAAAAATTGGCTTACCTATATAAATGATTGAATGTGAAAACCTACCTGTTCATACTAAACATCGTTTCAGCCCTTTTTCTCCTTAGCTTGGCATTTTCAAACCCTTCTGTGACAGGTCTTGCAGTTAATTCAGCAGATCCAGGATTAACATTGGCAAGCCCTCTTGGTTTTGCCACCCTTTTTATTATCATGACAATAGCTCTTGACATCTATTTTTACCTGAAAAGCAGGGAATTTAATCACTTCAGATAGGAAAAGGATAAAATGAAATTTGCAAAAAAAGAATTTTTAGATTACTGGAAAATGATCAAGGCACCTGTATATGTGCTGGTAGCATGGAGTGTTCTTGGGCTTATTTTTGGCCTGGTTTCCTTTTCGTTATATGCTTCAATATTTTCTCCCTTGGCAGGTTGGATCCTTATAATAGCTGCCTTTAGTTTTATTGGCTGGAGCGCTGTTAAAGACCATCATCAGCCGCTGAATATTGCTGCCTGGTCTGGAGCCCTGGCCGGCGCCATATACGGTTTTGCAAGCGCAGTTATCTCTATCCTCATGTTTTATCTTGTTCCTGAGATTATCAAAGCAGCAATCTCACAAGCTGCGCAGGCAGGGGCCAATGCTGCTGCAATTGAGAGTTTCATGGCAATAGGCATTTATATTGGATTAGTAACAGGTCCTCTTATTTCTGCCGTAATAGGGGCAATAATAGCATCTATAACCGCCATGATTGCCAAGAAGGTATGATAATAAGCGGGAAGACGCATCAAAGGATGGACACAGGTTTCAACTGTTGGTTAACCCTAAGCCTTCCTTAACTCCGCTACCCCTTAAGCATCAGTGTTAAAGCTTAAGGCTGCTTAATG
>JAHWHQ010000007.1 GCA_019323195.1 Candidatus Woesearchaeota archaeon
GAAGCTTGGGAGAGAACAAAAACAAAACCTTCCACACAGAAGGAGGTAAAAAATTCTCAGTCCGGATATTGAAGAGCCGCTGATAGCAGCGATAATAGAGATAATCTTAATACTGCTGTTGCTGCTGATCTGCATAGACTGGAGTATATTAAGATAGCCAGATGATCATCTCATCCGTGGACCATATTAGGCATAATCAATCTCAGCATATCATCGTTAAAACAATGATAGATCATTACATTAACCCCCCTTGATGTAAGGTATCTTACTCCCTGACCGGCTTTCATACTTCCGGAATATCTGTCGAGCAGGCCGATCACCACAGTATCGATCCCTCTTTCCACTATCAGTTCAGAGCATGGCTTAAGTATCTGGTTGCGCCTTATTCTAATGCACGGCTCAAGTAATGTGAATAGGTAGCCCTGCCTTGCCATCTCCTCTGCATCATACAGCGCCTTTCTCTCAGAATGCACAAGCTTTTGTGTACCCACTATAAAGTCCTTGTAGCCTTTTCCTACAATTTCCTTATCCCGTGACAATACCAGTGAGCCCACAAGAGGCTTTCCTATCTCCTCCGGAGATTGTAGGGCAAGATATATGCATTTTCTCATGTATTTTCTTATCTCATTCTTTGAAAACCTTCTTCTCATGTTAGAAGGTTTTCTGTCCTTGTTTTTAAAGATAATGCTGAAAAACACAATAGAAGAGACCGACACAGTAGGCTTCCTCCTAAGAAGCTTAGGAGAGAACAAAAACAAAACCTTCCACACAGAAGGAGGTAAAAAATTCTTGATCCAAATATTGAAGAGGCATTGATAGCAGCAATAATAGAGATAATTATACTACTGCTGTTGCTTTTAGCCTGCATAGACTGGTCTGTGGTGAGATAACAAAATCATTTTTTGGACATGCCCCTTATCAATTGGTTTTACTATCCTAAATTAAGGGTAATCTTGGATAAATATATAATAAAGAACTGTTAATTTATATCCCTAACATGTTTTCCCTTCTCGCAAGCCAGAATCAAGCCGTTAGGTGTTCTGTGGTAAGAATAAAAATCCAAATCATCAAACTCCTGCGGCCTGTCAAATATTTCCTTATTTCCCTGCGTGTAATCATAGCGCTTATCTCTTACACTTTCAATGAATATGCTAACATGGGAAAGATTACCTTCATTGATAACATCGTTAAAAACTGTGCTTAATTGAGGGTTTATCTCAGCACTTTGAACAAAATGTTTATCTCCCAACTCTGCTTCATATCCTAACACAAAAAATAATGCTCCCTGATACCTGCAACATCCTGCTTTATGCTCTAAAGCATATCCCAAAGAATGCCCCCTCATTACAATATCACCATATCTTTCTGCTTCCTCCGAATCAGGGTTAGACCGCCATTCTTCATAGGCATTTACCATTGCACCAAGGGCTATTTTTTTAACAGCCTCTAATTTTTCAGAAAAAGGCAGGTTTTTCAGCTGCCTTGCTTGTTCTGCTAAAGCCTTTAACTGCGGAGTATCCTCTACAGGAACTAAAAAAGGCTGAATTCCGATATAATTATCTAATGTTCGCATATAATAGAGAAGAACTAAACCCTATTTAAAAAGCCTTTGTATTTGAGGGACAGGGGGTTCAAGAATTCTGAGGATGTGAAAGTGACACAAGCAATGGATTCTGGAATCCCTTCAGGAATTACTGAAAATCGGGTTATCTTTATAAAGCAACACTGACTTCCGAATAGGTATGCCGAAAAGAACTACACATGAGCATATAGCTGAATTGCTTGAGGATCTATTTTATGTTAGTCATCCATCGGGGATAGAAAGAGATGAGAGATTGCAGGAGATAGTTAATACATATGGCTCATATGAGAAGGCATTATTATGTGCTAAAGAGAATGTACTTAAATGCAGGGAATGTGAACTCAGATATATTCAACTTATGAAAGAGAACGAGAGGTATTTGGAAAATGGAGAAGTCTGCGATTTCCTCGATGTATGGGAAAGGATTCCAGCAGATAGAAAGATTCTGAATTGAATGCAATATATTTCCAAGGCACAGCCTCTAAACCTAATTCTACAGGCTTCCGGAGGTTATAAGAGCACCAGGCAAAGAACAGGATAAGCGAAGCAATCCAACATTTTCCTTTATTTTTTCTTCCAGAAAAAACCAGCTTTGGCTTTTAGCTTTTTTACAGCACCGTCATTTTCCAAATCTGTTAAAATCCTATGCAGGTGGTGCCAGTTTATTCTCTTTTTTGTTGCTTGCTCTAGTTCCCTGAGAATTTCGTTAGTGCTTTTTATAATATCTTTATCTAAAATCTCTAAGATTTTTTTCTTGTATTTTGACATATCCATCTTGATATATAACTTTAGTATAAATATTAATATATAAATGTTTAGTGTACTAATTAGTAGTATAAGTTTGATACAAACATTTATATAAAAGTTATGAAAAACCTAACCAAAGGTAAAAAAACAAAACAGGTAAGAGCATGATAAAAAAACAACTAATCTATTCAGGAAGAATAACAGGGTATAACGCAAAGGGAGAAAGCGGAAAACAGGAGCTGATAATCTCTTTGGACAGAAAAGTAAGCACCATACCGTTATGCAGTAATGTTGAAATAAGAGTTAAAAAAAATGAAAAACACAATAGAAGAGACAGACACAGTAGGCTTCCTCCTGAGAAGCTTGGGAGAGAACAAAAACAAAACCTTCCACACAGAAGGAGGTAAAAAATTCTCAGTCCGGATATTGAAGAGCCGCTGATAGCAGCGATAATATAGATAATTATACTACTGCTGTTGCTGTTAATCTGCATAGACTGGCCTGTGATAAGATAGATACCATCATTTCATTTCCTTTCTATCTTTAGCCAGGAAATGTTGATAAGCATCTCCAGTTTTTAGTCCCTTGATGTAAGAATTCAATTCCGCCTCATCTTTATATCTTCCTGCCAGATTAGCAGCCATGTATCCGGCAACAAGATTTTTTGTTTCCAAACTTTTTTCTACAAATAATTTGAAGTTTTTTAGCATAGCCTCCATAAAATCCAGCGTACTCTCAGGTTCACCAGCCAGGACCCCCATCATCTATGCTGCCTTTTTCCATAGCAGAAAGAGTCCTTTTCTTGTTTAAAAATGTTTCTGGATTATCTGCAGTATATTTCCAAAGCACATCCTATATCCCACATGCTTCAGCATAAGGGCATATAATTTAGAAAAGGTATTCCGCTGGCCTGTGATAAGATAGCCCAATTATTATGTTAAAGAAAAAGAAAAAACTCAACCAGCAGCCAATTCAGGCATTCTTATCGGCTCATCCATGAAAGGGACCTTTCCCCTGTCCTTATCCCTTAATTTTATGATCCCAAAACCTTCCAAAAGCTTTATTTTCAGCCTTTTCATTTTTTCTTCTTCTGCCCTATTTCTTTTTTACTTTCAGGTACGCCTAGATAATTATGCCTGGAAACTACAGATTCACCGATATTCTCCTCTAGATCTTCCCTTGCTCTTTTTGCAATATTGCCTCCCTTTCTGGCTGATGTTTTGCATTCATAAAATCCGCGGGAATCTTCTTTTTTTGTAATGTCAGTTGTTGCTTTTTCCCCAAACATGGTCAATATTAATTCCCAGTCAGTCATGTGGTCCCTCAGGTTCTGATTTTTCTTCTTTAAAGACTTGAATCTCTTATATTCCTGTACTGTTTTTCCGAATGTTGCCTTAGATATCTCATTAGTAAGGATAGCAAACTCTTTCTGTGTTCTTATCTCCCTGTTTTTCCATTGGTCTGTCAATTCCTGCCTTATGGCAATTCCTCTTAATCTCCTGTCGATCCATTCTTTAGGGTATCCCTTAAGCTCATAATATCCCTTAATTCTGTCCTGCCCCATTTCTGGATTTTCAATCTCTTCTATCCTCTCATAGCCTACCTGAGCCAGCCATTGCTTAAACGGCTCTGCCTTTTTAGATGGGATTGACTGGATTATCCTAAACATATTTTTTGTATTGGCGCAGTCTGTAGCGTAATATTTGCCGTCTGAAGAGGGTAATTTCAGTTGTCGACAAAATGTCGATAGCTCAATCCCCCCTGCTTCCAGTTCTCTCTTTTTAAGCCGGTACCAGTAATCCTTAGCATCAGCACTATCCGTTAGGGCACCAACTACATCAACGGCTGAAAAATACCACTCTTCATTATGCCAGATTCTTCTGATTTTCTTGTCTTGGAAGACAACTAATGCGCTATGTTCACCCATTTTTATCACCTATACTTCCCTCATCCATAGCACAAAGAGTCCTTTTCTTGTTTAAAAATGTTTCTGGATAATCTGCAGCAGTATGCACAGGCTGTCCTGTGATAAGATAGCCCAATCATTATGTTAAAGAAAAAGAAAACACTCAACCAGCAGCCAATTCAGGCATTCTTATCGGCTCATCCATGAAAGGGACCTTTCCCCTGTCCTTATCCCTTAATTTTATGATCCCAAAACCTTCCAGAAGCTTTATGTCCCTGTGGACAGCTTCATATTTCCTATTAAGCTCCTTGGCTAATTGGTATATATTGCTTATGTTATTTCTCTTTATCTTAAGCATCAGCTTTATCCTCTCCGGGGAGAACACCTTAGCGAATATCTCCGGTGTCAGGATTATGGTTCTCTCCGCTTTTTTCATATCCAGCCGGGCCTTTCCCTTAAGAACCTTGTCTGCATAATCCCAGCTTTCATCCATCCTTTCCTTGATATCCGCCACAATCTCGATTTTTACCATTTTGGCCTCCTTATATCTTATCCACGATATTCTTTATTACCCTATCCCCGATTTTCATTATCTCATCCTTAGCATCATCAAATGACATATCAGTCCACTCAACCTTCTTTCTCTTTAAGATGTGTATGTGCGTGCCTGGCCTGCTTTCATGCATCTGATTGTCAATCCTTGCAATCTGTACCCATTGGTCATCCTTGAAATACAGGTATTGAACCGCAAATTCAAGCCCTTCAGGAAAATTTTCATCTTTTCCAACCTTAGTCAGTTTTAACACAATCCTTATTTTTTCTCCGATAAAAAAATCATCTTCATATACTATTTCCCTAATAATATAACCTCTTAGGTTATATAGAACACCCCAAGTTATATATAAACCTTACGGTTTTCTCAAAACCTTCCACACAGAAGGAGGTAAAAAATTCTTGATCCAAATATTGAAGAGCCGCTGATAGCAGCGATAATAGAGATAATCCTGTTGCTGTTAATCTGCACAGGCTGGCCTGTGATAAGATAGATATCTCCCAGAAAAAGCTATTCTTCCAGAGGTAAATCTGTAAAAGAAGCTGTAAGAAAACCCCTTAACAGGCAACACTACCCTTCATAATGGATGTAAACCCCTGCCATTCCTGTTTGATCTATTATCCTTCTAATTCCGGATATGAGGGATTGATAAGTCTCTTTCTTTTTTAGTGCATCGATGTAAGAATCCAGCAGCTCCTGACTTACATGGCCTTTTGCCCTCTGATAAATAAGGCATTTAGCAACAAGATATTTTGTTGCATCATTTTGTTTTTGAAGTAATCGGAGGTTTTTCAGCATAGCTTCCATAAAACCCAACGTAATCCTGGGCTCATAAATCAGGACCCCATCATCTATGGTGTCTTTTTCATCGCCCATAGCATAGAAATCCCTTTTTTGTTTAAAAATGTTTCTGGATAATCAGTATCTCCGCTATTTATAAAAGGAGTGCTTGGGGCGTCCTAAGGTCGAAACTCAATCCAAAATTGGAATTCAGCTCGTCGCGGGGGGATGCCCCATCCGGGGACGCAGAGCCCGCGCCACCAGAA
>JAHWHQ010000045.1 GCA_019323195.1 Candidatus Woesearchaeota archaeon
AACCTGCTGCTCAGCATGGGCATACCCTTTCCCTTTCTTCGTTATTAAATGCAGAAGTACAGGCCCTTTAACGTCCCTGACATTATTAAAAAGCCTGATCAATGATTCTATATTATGCCCGTCCACAGGACCGAAATACCTGAACCCCATCTCCTTGAACAAAAGTCCCGGCCCTGACATCGCCCTTATCGTATCCTCCAGGGCAAATGCCCTCTCAGCAGCTTTTTTGCTCCATCTCTTAAGGAACCTCTCGATCCTCTTTCTCGTGACCTTATACTTAGGGTGTGTGACCATCCTGCTAAGATAGGAAGCGAGCGCCCCAACATTAGGGGTTATTGACATCTTATTGTCATTCAGGACAACGATAAGGTCAGACTTAAGATGCCCTGCCTGGTTAAGCCCCTCAAAAGCCATGCCTCCTGTCAGCGCCCCGTCGCCTATGACAGCTATGACCTTATAGTTCTCCTTGTTCATATCCCTTGCCTTTGCAATGCCTAACGCAGCAGAGATTGCCGTAGATGAATGCCCTGTCCCGAATGCATCATACACGCTTTCCTTTATCCTTGGAAAGCCGGATATGCCTTTATACTGCCGCAGTGTATGGAACCTCTTTGACCTTCCTGTCAGTATCTTATGTGCATAGCTCTGGTGCCCCACATCCCATACTATCTTATCCTTAGGGCAGTCAAAGATATAGTGCATAGCCACTGTCAGGTCCACAACACCCAGGCTCGGGGCCAGATGCCCCCCTGTTTTCGCAACAGTAGTTATTATCTTATGCCTTATCTCTTTAGCCAGAAGCCTGAGCTGGGTGCTGTTAAGCACCTTCAGGTCCTTAGGTGATTCTATCATGTCCAAAAAGTGTGTTTCGCCTTGCATAATCCCCCAATCCCATGGATTATACCAATATTTATAAAGATTACGAGAAGTAAATAGTTATAATTAGGCACCTTATAGAAATCCTAGGCGTCTGTGCCATTGTTTGCCTTGTTTACGGAGTAAACAATGGCAAAGGCCAGGCGGAGCTTACCATGTTCCTCTATGCAATAGAGGGTTATGGTAAGCGGAGTAGCATAGGATTTCTATAAGGCAGAAGCCCGGAATCCAGATAGGATAGGACAAAGATGGTCGAAGAGAAAAAAACAGAAGATATTCCTGAGCCCGAACCATGGTACAGGAGCCCGCTCAAATACATAATAATGGTATTCCTATTATTATTGATAGTCATGTGGTACTTTCCTAAAGAGTCCATAAAGCTTGACCCGGAGCCTGCAAAGATACCAACAATTGATGAGGTCCTTCCTCCTGGTTTGATGTCAGGCAACCAAAGCAAAAAGATCATTCACAAGAATGATTATTATAACTCTATCCAGCCTGACGATCCAACAATAAAGCAGATCGCCGGTAAGATAGCTGCAATAAGCTGTGACGGCAACCAGGTCTGCCAGGCAAAAGCCGTCTATTATTTCGTAAGGGACAACTTTGATTATGTGAAAGACCCTTATAACAAGGAGTACATTGAAACCCCGCTGGAAAGCCTGTTTAGCGGCTCTATGGACTGCGACGGCCATGCTGTCCTGCTAGGCACACTAGAAGAGAGCATAGGCATAGAGGCGCAGTTGGTCTTCATCCCCTCCCACGCCTTTGTAAGGGTCTACCTTCCGGAAGCGCTGAAAAGGTACAGGAAAGGCTCCTGGATCTACCTTGATGCAACATGCAAGGACTGCGTCTTCGGAGAGCTTCCCCTGCAGGACAAGGACAAGCGCGAAACCTATCTTGATATTACTTAATTTAATAATTATTCAAATAAATATATTCTTCTCTTATTTTATTGAGGGCAGATTTTAGGGATTATTGCCCTCAAAAACAGAAAAAGTGGGCACAAAAAATGAAAAAGTGGTCTCAAAACAGGAAAATGAGGGCACCATTTGATAATAAGGTATATAAACTTAATAATGTCAATTATTTGGGCTATACTATTGGTATCAATTATTATAATTAGTATTATTCTTCTATGTCGCCCTAAATCTCCCAAAGCTTTAAGGTTCATTGAGAAAATAGTTAATTGTATTAAGGATGGGATATCTGGACTTTAATGTAGCAAAACTATAAACTTTTTTCCTCCATGCGATACATAAAGTTCTTTTTTATAAGGCTAAAATACAGCTATGGTCAAAGAATCTATCCTGAAGTAAAACATTACCTTTCTTCTAATTTTTTCTCTATCTCTCTTGTTAAAGTATTTATATAAATCTCAAATTGTAGTTTAAACTTGTTCCATTTTTCTAAATCAACAGTTTTTCCCTCATAATTTATTCCATTTCTTAATATCCTTATTGATTCAAGAGTATCCCAATCAAGTTCCAATTCAGAATGCTTAGTGCAAAGATGAGCATTACTGCATTGATGATTGTCTGCTTTTACCTTATCAAAAAGCAAAAATGCATCTATCAATGTTCTTAATATCTCATAATTATCCCTAAATATGAAAGTATAATCCTTGGTCTCCTTTTCATACGATCTCGTGTCCTTTTTGATTCTTGTTTTTGCCCTTTTTGCAGAATCCATCAGTGATTTGATTAGTTCTATATCTATTTCTTCTTTGAACTTAATGAGTCCGTCAGATTCGCATTTATTGCAGGTTATACCCAATTCTTCAATTCTAACTTTCATGTTGATACCTCCACAAGATCATGTATATTTCCTTTAACAAAATACCCTTTAACAACATTATTTATAAGACCAGACCTTACATTTTTTATTTCTTTTTTAGTCTTGAAAGTATGCACTTGAAGTTCCCTCCCAAGCCATATTGTGCCAAACCTTAAATCTTCAGGATCGCCATATATGAAAACATCAACATCACTTTTTGTATTCCAGTCTGATCTGGCAAAACTGCCAAAAAGAACTACTGCCTTTGCGTTTTTTAAAGATTGAAGTTTGTTCAATAAACCCGTCTCATACATTTGGTTTAGAGCATAGAGCTTCTTTTTGTTCCTGTAATTAGGGTGATTGTAAAGTGAAATAAAGTAAGGCATTTTTCCATTGGGCTTGATATGCTTAACAATCCTTTCCTTTATAAATTTCTTTAGCCAATGATTAGCCCTTTCTTCACTAATCTTAGCTTTTTTCACAATTTCTTTAAAATGCCAATGTTTAGTTGGTTCGTTAAAAAAAAGCTCTAATATATTATTTCCTTTGTTAGGATATACCATTTTACTCATGGTAAGAATGAGTATTATTTAAACCTTTCTGTTTTGAACAGTATACCTACCATCCAAGTGAGGAGAGAATGCTTTTCAAATTCTTTCAAATAAGATAAGCAACGCCTTTTTTCCTTCATCAACCTAGATTTTCTGCAAAAAACCCAAACCTTTTTAAACAAACAATAGTTTCCAGTTATAACAGCCCGAGTTCAACTGAGCGTTTTTAGGGTTAGAAGGTTGAATTCTAGGCTATAATGCTCTTCCGGCCGGGAGCCATTGAGCAGTTTATGTATGATATAAAATGGAACAGAAAGACTTCAAGCATTTTGTGCGTGTAGCAGACACAGACCTAAAAGGCGATAAGGCGATAGGCTCTTCCTTGAGGCAGATCAAGGGCGTTAATTTCATGTTCTCTAACCTCATATGCAATCTTGCAAAGATAGAGAAGACAAAAAAGACAGGGGAACTGAGCGAAGAGGAGATCAAAAGGATAAACGAGGTCATCAACAGCCCTATAAAGTCCGGCGCTCCCCTCTGGATGCTCAACAGGAGAAAAGATCCTGAGACAGGAATCGACATGCACATCATATCAACAGACCTTAAGTTCATCCAGGATAATGATATTAAGATAATGAAGAAGATAAAATCATACAAGGGCATAAGGCACATACTTGAGCAGCCGACAAGGGGCCAGAAGACAAAAAGCAATTTCAGGAGGAATAAGGGAAAGATCCACCTTGGCGTAAAGAAGAAGGCAGGAGCCAAGTCTGGCAGGTCTTAAGAGACGCATGGTATTTTTTCATTGATTAAGCGAGGATAATTCACGATGGGGCATCCAAAACTAAAGAAAAAGACATACAGCAAGCCTGCACATCCATGGCAGAAAGAAAGGATTGAGGAAGAGAAGGCCCTCTTAAAAGAGTTCGGCCTGAAGAACAAGAAAGAGGTATGGAGGGTTGATTCCCTGCTGAGGAAATACGCAAAGCAGGCAAAAAACCTTATTGTCCTCAATACCCCTCAGTCAGAGCTTGAAAAATCCCAGCTGATAAAAAAGCTTTCATCGCTCGGCCTGATAGAAGAGAATGCCAAGCTGGAAGATGTCCTTACGATAAAATTAAAAGACATCCTTGGAAGGAGGCTGCAGACCATAGTATACAAGAACAAGCTGTCCAAGACCATAAGGCAGGCAAGGCAGCTTATAACCCATGAGCATATAATGATAGGGGAGAAAAAGATAACATCCCCCTCTTACATAGTCAGGAAAAATGAAGAGCCTATGGTAAATTTTGCTCCTGGCTCATCTCTATCCAGCGAAGACCATCCTGAAAGGATAAGCGCAAAGGAGCAGGAAAAGAAAGAGCCTAAAGCTCATAAGAAGAGCAGGCCTAAAAAAGAAGCAGCAAAAAAAGAGAGGAAGGATAAGGAAGAATGAAACAAAGAAGCATAAGATGGGGGGTTGCGCATATATATTCAAGCTATAATAATACCATTATCCATATTACAGACGTGTCCGGGACAGAGACCCTTGCTGTGGCGTCAGGCGGGCAGGTTGTCAAGTCAGACAGGATGGAATCCTCTCCGACAGCCGCCATGACAGCTGCAAACAAAGCAGCAGGTATAGCGATAGACAAGGGTATTGACGGTATACATGTCAAGATAAAGGCTCCCGGCGGCCATAACGGCCCGACAAACCCCGGCCCTGGAGCCCAGGCAGCCATAAGGGCCCTTTCAAGGATGGGTCTCAGGATAGGGATAATTGAGGATGTAACACCTATACCGCATGACGGGTGCAGAAAAAAAGGCGGAAGAAGAGGTAGGAGAGTATGATAGAGCTAAGATTACTTGAGCAGGATAAGGAAAAGAACAAGGTTTCTTTTGTTTTGATGGATTCTACGCCATCATTCGCAAACATAATAAGAAGGACCATAATAGAAGAGGTTCCTGTAATGTCCATTGAAGATGTGGAGTTCAGGAAGAACAACTCTATACTTTACGATGAGATGATCGCCCACAGGCTTGGCTTATTGCCCCTGACTACAGACCTTAAGTCATACAACCTGCCCGGCGAATGCAAATGCAAGGGAAAAGGGTGCGCAAGATGCCAGCTGAAGCTGACATTGAAGGCCAAGGGCCAGGGGATGGTCTATGCCTCTGAGATAAGCTCAAAAGATTCGGCTGTAAAGCCTGTCTACCCAAAGATGCCCATTGTCAAGCTGCTGAAAAACCAGAGTCTTGAGCTGGAAGCGACAGCTGTATTAGGGCAGGGAAAGGAGCATGTAAAATGGTCTCCCGCCCATGCCTACTACAAGAACAGGCCGGTGATCGGCATAGACGACAAAAGATGTGACGGCTGCGGAAAATGTGTTGAGCAATGCCCTACAAAGACCATAGAGATAAAAGACAACAAGGCAGCTATCTCTAAAGACCACCTTACAGAATGCCATTCATGCAATGCCTGTGTTGACGTCTGCCCTGCAGGCGCAATGACAGTAAGTCCCTCGAACGACTTCATTTTCACTGTTGAATCATGGGGCCAGTTAGACTGCAAAAAAATACTATTAGAGGCCTCAAAACTACTGGGCAATAAGCTGGATGATTTTTCAGAAACGCTCAAACAAGCAAAGCTCTCGCAATAAAAAATCCCTGCCCTAAAAGGGCGAGGTATCAAACCAATTTTGAGCAATGGTCAAAATGCGAGGGTGCCGGAGTGGCCAAACGGGCAAAATCATGCCTAGGGTTGAGGGCCTTGTGGCTTAGTGCCTGCGCGAGTTCGAACCTCGTCCCTCGCATTAATGATATCCAGATAACGCTGATGCACGGCTGGCAGACAAAGAGAGCCGGCAGAGAACAAATAAGGAACCGGTAATACCATGGCAAAACCAACAGGACCGACAAACCCAGTACTGAAAGGGTTGATTGAAAGCCTAAAGGAGAGATCAGTAGAGCAGAAAGCAGGCATATGGAACAAGATAGCCTCAGATCTCCAAAGGCCGACAAGGAAAAGGAGGATCGTAAACCTCTCAAAGATCAGCCGGTACTCTAAAGAGGACGAGACCATAATCGTCCCTGGAAAGGTCCTTGGATCAGGGATATTAAGCCATAAGCTGACAATATCAGCCTACCAGTTTTCAGACAATGCCAGGGAAAAGCTGGCAAAAGCAGGTGCAAAGATAATCCCGCTGAACGAGCTGATAAAAGAGAGCCCAAAAGGCAAAGGCATAAGGATAATAGCTTAAACTGCCCTTAGGGCAATTTAAGCCTCCCCACTAGCGCACAACTAAGGCGAAAAGAGGAAAAGCATAAAATGATCTTAGACGCAAAAGATATGATCCTTGGAAGATTGGCCAGCTATGCTGCCAAAAAAGCATTATTAGGTGAAAGCATAGACATAATCAACTGCGAGGATGCAGTTGTAAGCGGCAACAAGAAAAGCACTCTCATGGCCTACAAGGAACGCATGCAGAGAGGCTCAAGGACAAGGGGGCCATTCAACAGGAGAAAGCCCGGCATGTTCGTCAAAAGGGTTATTAGGGGCATGTTGCCTTACAAAAAGGAAATAGGTAAAAAGGCGCTGAAAAGGATAAGATGCCATACAGGAACCCCTGACAAGCTCAAAGACAAAAAACCAGAGCAGTTGGACAAAATGACCATCTCAAAACTAACTGTTGTCAAATATGCTAAAGTCAAAGAGATTTGTAGAATATAAAGAGTTCGGTTCAAGATGAAAACAATGATAAAATCCGGAAAAAGAAAAAGGGCGATTGCAAAAGCAGCCCTCAAGCAGGGGAATGGAAGAATCAGGATCAACAAGATACCCCTTGACCTTTATGAGCCAAAGATGTACAGGCTGAAGCTTCGTGAGCCTGTAATTCTGGCAGGCGACATAATAAACAATGTTGATATAGAAGTCAAGGCAGCCGGCGGAGGGATAGCCTCCCAGGCAGAAGCCTCCAGGCTTGCCATTGCCCGTGCCTTGGTGGAATACACAAAAAGCGAAAGGCTTAAGGAGAAATTCCTTAAGTATGACAGGCAGCTCCTGGTTGCCGATGTAAGGAGAAAAGAGCCGTCAAAGCCCAACAGGAGGGGCCAGGCAAGAAGCAAGAAACAGAAGAGCTACAGGTAAAAGGTGATAGAAGATGATCATACCAGTGCGTTGTTTTAGCTGCGGTAAGCCCGTAGGGCATCTGTGGGAAGACTTTTGTGAAAGGGTCAGGAAAGGCGAAGACAGGAAAAAGGTAATGGACGATCTGGGCTTAGAGAGGTACTGCTGCAGGGCGCTGTTCCTAGGCCATGTAGACCTGATAGACATTGCCGCTCAGTTCAAAAAGGTTTAACTTGCTTTTGGATTTATTTTTATCGTATTATTCCTTAGCAGCCTGTTTTAAGTGTTTTCCAGAGCTATCTAGCCCCCTCTAATACGTCTCTACACCCAACCCCTTTATCCTTGAGAAGTGATCTTTATTCCTTGTCACTATTACTGTTACCCCATTTGCCAGGGAAATCCCTGCACTGATGCAATCATGCGGGTCAATTGTCAGCCCTTTTCGGGTTAGCTCCCCTGCTATCCCTGCTGACCTAACTGTTGCCTCCCCCCTAAGCGGAAGTATCCTTAACCTGTCAAAGAGCTTTTTTGCATTTTCAAGTTCTTTTTCGCTGTTAATTGCTTTATCCCTGAATATTCCATAAAGAACCTCAAAAATATTTATCTCTGTCGTAAAAACCTCAAGATCATTATCTAACTCCATAGACTTTTTAACCGCTTCTCTACGCCCCTTAAGCAGATCAATTAAAAAGGTAGTATCTAAACATCTCATTTTCAGGCCAACTTCTGATTCATAGACTCCAAAGCATTCTTTCTTAAGCTCTTGATTGATTTCTTCATATCCTCAACCTGTTTATCGCTTAAATGGCTCCAGAGTCCTGCACATTCGCTTATCTTTCCTTTTTTAGTAAACTCCCTTCTAAAGAGATCACTAAAGCTTTCATCATTCCTTTTGTGTCTAACCACAAGATCATATACCTCATCCATAATGCTTATTGTTTTGGTTCCCATGTATGTATGTGTACACGTACACATATTTAAATCTTTCTTTTCCAACGGCTGTGTTGAAAATCTCGCTACGCTTCGGGTTAGCAGCTTCAAAATCCTTAATGTTGACATTAATAGCTGACATCCCCCGACGGGGGCAACCCCCTTGTCATCTTTAAGTTTTCTTTAATAGGATTTTGACCTAAGGCTGCTAACCTACATTTTCAACACAGCGTTTTCCAACCACAAAGAATTTAAACCAATTCTGATTTTTGCCCTTATATGGCAGATTTCAACAGGATAGCAAAAAAATGGCAGGACAGGTGGGAAAAGTCCAAAATCTTCGAGGTATCTGAAGATCCCAAGAAAAAGAAGTTCTACTGCCTTGAGATGCTTCCCTATCCATCCGGCTCAGGACTGCACATGGGCCATGCCCGCAATTATACAATAGGCGACGCCCTTACAAGATATAAGCGTATGGAAGGCTTTAATGTTCTTTACCCCATGGGTTATGATTCTTTCGGCCTTCCGGCGGAAAACGCCGCGATTAAGGCAAAAAAACACCCCAAGGAATTCACAGAGGCTGCTATAAAGACATTCATAAAGCAGCAGAAAGGCCTTGGGCTAAGCTATGACTGGACACGCATGATAGAGACCCACAAGCCTGATTATTACCACTGGGACCAATGGATCTTTCTCAAACTCTACGAAAAAGGCCTTGTCTACAAGAAGAAGTCTTCTGTAAACTGGTGCCCTAAGTGCAACACAGTGCTTGCAAACGAGCAGGTCCATAACGGCAGATGCTGGCGCCACGAATCTACATCTGTAGAGGTAAAAGACCTTGAACAGTGGTTCTTCAGGATAACAGATTATGCAGAAGAGCTCCTAAACGATATAAACAAGCTAAAAGACTGGTCAGAAGACGTCAAGCTGATGCAGAAAAACTGGATAGGAAAAAGCAGAGGTGCCAACATAATCTTCCCTATAGAGGGCTCAGGCAAGAAGCTGACAGTATTCACCACAAGGCCAGATACGTTCTTCGGCATCACCTTCCTTGTATACGCCCCTGAGCATCCTGATGTCATGGAGCTGGTAAAAGGCACAGGGTATGAGGAAAAAGTAAAGAAATTCATAAAAAAAATAGTCCATGAAGACCGCTTCCAGAGGACAGCAGAGGACAAGGAAAAAGAAGGCATGTTCCTAGGAAAATATGCCATAAACCCCATAACAAACGAAAAAATCCCGATATATATAGCCAACTTCGTATTATACGAGTATGGTACAGGTGCGATAATAGCAGTCCCTGCCCATGACGAGAGGGATTTCCAGTTTGCAAAAAAATACAATATCCCGATAAAGGTTGTGATTAACCCTCCTGATTATGACCTAAACCCTGAGAAGATGTCAAGATCCTACATGGGAGACGGCATCATGGTCAATTCCGGCGAATTCGACGGATCCAACAACAGGGATTCAATACCAGAGATAATAAGGTTCTTTGAAAAGAACAGGTGCGGCGGCGCGACAGTGCAGTACAAGCTAAGGGACTGGCTGATAAGCAGGCAGCGCTTCTGGGGCTGCCCTATCCCGGTAATATACTGCGAAAAATGCGGCATTGTCCCTGTCCCTGAAAAAGACCTTCCTGTAAAGCTTCCTGAAAGCTTCAGGTTCACAGCAGGAAAAGGAAACCCGCTGGAGCACTGCAGGGAATTCACAGAGACAAGATGCCCTAAATGCAAGGGAAAAGCCAGAAGGGAAACAGACACCATGGACACCTTCGTTGACTCAAGCTGGTATTTCCTAAGGTACTGCGACCCTAAGAACAAGAAGCTTCCTTTTGACCCTAAAAAGGCAGGCTACTGGATGCCCATCGACACCTACATCGGAGGCAAGGAGCATGCCACCATGCACCTTATCTATTTCAGGTTCTTCACAAAATTCCTCAGAGACATAAAGCTCCTGAAGGTCAGCGAGCCTGCCCCGAGATTATTCAACCAGGGTATGCTGCACAAGAACGGGATTGTGATGAGCAAGAGCAAGGGAAATGTTGTAGTCCCTGAAGAGATTGCAGAAAGATACGGCATAGACACGGCAAGGCTGTTCCTTCTTTTCGTAGCCTCTCCTGACAAGGACATGGAATGGAGCGATGAGGGTATTGAAGGCTCTTTCAGGTTCCTGAAAAAGCTATACCATCTCATATCAGAGAAGAAAAAGGCTGATAAGGCAGGCAAAAAAGAGGAAAGCAAGCTCAACAGCACAATCAAGGAAGTGACATCGCACATCGAATCCATGTCCCTTAACAAGGCCATCATATCCCTGATGCAGTTCACCAACTGGTTCTCAGGCCGGGAATCCATATCAGAAGAATCTGCTAAAAAACTGGTCCTTCTGATGAGCCCTTTCACCCCGCACATCTGTGAAGAGCTGTGGGAAAAATTAGGAAATAAGGGATTCTGCTCCCTGGAGAAATGGCCGTCTTATGATGAAAAAAAGATAGATGTAAAGGTAGATGCAGCAGAAGAAGCGATACATAAAGTGATGTCAGACATAACAAATCTTCTTAAACTGACAAAGATACAAAATCCAAAGAAAATAACCCTGATAATATCTCCGGAATGGAAATACAGGTTCATGAAGATATTCAAAAAAGAAACAGAGAAGACAAGAGATGTTAAAACCATAATCTCAGCATGCATGAAGGATGACCTTAAGAGATACGGCAAGGACATCTCTAAGCTTATCCCTTCCCTGCTAAAGAACGCCTCTAAGGTTCCACAAGTCATATTAACCCAGGAGACAGAATTAAAGAACATGGAAGAATCCAAAGGCATAATCTCAAAAGAATTCGGATGTACTATTGAGATTGAAAAGGCAGAGCAAAGCAAGAAGGAAAAAGCAGGGAACGCCTCTCCCTCAAAGCCTGCTATAGTGATTGAGTAAAGCGGCTTAAATATAAGAGAATTATAGCCTTATGTTAAGTGAACCTAAGTTTCGCTTCATAATTTTCTTGTAATTTTCATAAGTTCTGTCAAAAACAAGAGGTTCCCTCATAACTTGATCATGCAATTGATCTATTCCTGGCATACCTTGACTTTTATATACATCATGTATCTCTATAATTGCTTCAACAACTCTATAAGCATGTTCAATAAGCGAGTAATTTCCAGGTGTTAAGCGATTTATTCCAAACTTCTGCTTTTGAGTTCCGCTCCAACGATTATATCTCTCTATATATTTCTGTAGTTCATCCATAAACCCAAAATAAAAAGCTATTATCTCTGCTGTGCATAAGCAGCCATTCCTGTCCATTATCCTATATTTGTGTGCCAGTATTTCATGAACCTTATCATGGGTGATCATCCTGTCCGCTTCTTTTCCCAAGCACCATGATATTGCTGTAGAACCACTATATTCTTTTTCTCCATCATTATTAAATTTCCCATTCATCAGGTTCACGTATTCAAGGTCTTTTATCCCATTAAATATAATCTTACACACTGCCTGTTTTTGCCGGTGCGCATTCTCAAATCCTATCTGTCCAGCAATAAATGAGTAGACAAGGCCCATCATGACCAGGCCGTGAAAGTTATCTGTTCCTGTTGCAAACTTTTTAACCCCTTTAGCAAGCGCTATATTACCCATCATTGCGCTTTCCACTGACCCGCCAAAACCGCTGAATTTATATGGAGGAAATATTTCATTATTGTCAATGTTTTCTGAATTAATGAATGTTATTCCTGAGTGTGTAAAGGCCCCTGCTTTATGGCCCCCGTTTACATAAGCAAGTAAGTTATTATATCTGCTTAAATACTGAGGCGGCATATCTTGTATTCCATCTGCAATTATCCATCCTTGCTTCCTAACCACTTCTGAAACATCTCCTATACTATATCCTTGTCCTGTACCATTTGCAACTACTGGAAGCAGAAGAGATACCCTTTTTCTTTCTTTCTTTGCAGAACCCACCACCCTTTCTAACCTTTCCATATTAAATGAAAGGTCCTCTGGCTTCAATTCCCACCTTACAAAATCCGATGTATTTAATCCTCTAAATCCATCCAGCTCATTTTGCAGGATTGGAGGGTTCATTGCGCTATTATGGACTGTCTGGGGAATTACAAGAATAGAGTTATCATAACTCAAATGCGTGAATATTGCATCAAGACCTGGTGAACTTCCATGAGGAGAGATTTCATAAAAATCCTCAGAATTATATAGTCCTTTAAAAAGAGCAAAGACATCATGAATTATTTGGTCAGTGTTTTTTGATATTGGGTCAGAGCCATGATTGCTGGTAAGAGGATTATTTGCTATAAATTCATAGAACTGTCTCATCGGGGTTTTTGCTATTGGATGGTTAGCCCCTGCAGTCATATGGATAATGCCGTCTTCAAGCACATGTGCATACTCTTTTTTTACAACAGCTTCTATCTCTTTATCATATGGTTTTCCTATTTTTAAATTGGGGTTTGATTCCTGCATTCTACCCTTAAAGTTGGCTATTCAGTTATAAATATATCTGAAAACAGGTGGATTTCATGGATTTCTATCCGCCCTACCCGTCCGGCCCAGGGCTTCATATGGGCAATGCCTGAAAGGCAAAAAGGAAAGGTATGAAACCAATTTTGAGCAATCACTTAAAAAAAGGGATGACATAATCGCATATAAAGAACCTGACCATATTTTTATTTGATTGTAATTCGGCAGCTGCATCAAAGCCTTCCTCATACATCCTTCTTACGCAGTACTTAATACGATTTTTTGCCGCCCTCAAAGCCCTGTTCCCCCTCTTATACGGGTCAGCGACAGGCCAGTACTCAACCCTTTCTTTTTCTAATTTTGATAAGCCTTGTCCTGAAAATCCTAATCGTTGTGACAAATAATCAATCAGTTTCTCCTGAGGGCACATCACAACAACCCTTTTTGCATTATTAACCATATCAAAAGTTAACACATCTGCTTTCAGGTTATAGAGTTGAATCCCTTTTTCTTTTATTCCTTTCTCTTTTTCCATCAGTACAATAACATTTTTAGGGATTTTCTCTCCCTGGGTGGCGCAAATCCCGGCACTTTGCACAGTTTTGTCATCATACATAAATCTATGGAAACCCTCTGCCATCTGGCTTCTTGCCGCATTTCCCTCGCACACAAATAATGCATCAATAGTCCCGTCCATTTTACTATCAGGACTCAAAAAGCCTATATCAATCTTTTGGTTAAAAGAACACAAAACAGGACTCAGATCAGGCCCAGGCTTTCCAGGTCCTTCCTGAGCGCTGGAACAAAAGGGTAATCATTCAACTCCTCTAAAGAGACCCACCTGAAATCAACATTCTCATTGCAAAGCTTGACATCATCGCTTTCTGCCTCGCACAGGTAGACAGCAACAACCCATCTCTTTCCATATTTCCTGTCTATGACCTGCACTATCTCGCCTGTCCTGACTATCCTCGCCTTCAGTCCTGTCTCCTCCCTTATCTCCCTTAAGGAAGCCTCTTCAGCAGCCTCGAACTCCCTTATAAAGCCCGAGCAGAAGCTCCATTTATCGGGGTGATGCCTGTCATCCGGCGCCCTTTTCAATATCAGGAATCTTCCTTTATGCCTTATGACCGATGTCACAGAAAAGTGGGTTTTCATTTTACTGCAATTAAAAATAATCCTCCTAACATTAATACAATCGAAATCATTTTTATAGCTATTGTTTTTAAATTTAATTCCTCTTTTATAATCTTAGGAAAATATAAAGAAAGTATTACTGTAAAAATCATAACAAATATGGTCTCAAAACCATGCATCACCTTAACCAACGATACCGGCCCTCTTTGTATTGCTAAATAAGCAAAAAAGACTCCTGTCATGCCCATCATTTCAGCACCGTATACTAATGCTGTCTGTTTTAGATTTAAGTCAGTAATGACCTTCTTAGTATGTTTCCTTGCTTTAGGTGATATTAGTAATATAATCAAGATTGAAGCGAGATACCCTGCTTCCCTGTAAAACATCATTGTCGTAAGGTTAACCTTAGAGATATACTTAAGAATAACATCCTGGACAGAAAAAAAGAAAGAAGACAACAAAACCAATAAAGCGCCAAATGTCAACTTTATTTTATGCTCTATCCTTTTGAATAACATCAAAGTAGAGCCGATGAATATTAAGGCAAATGCAATGTATTGGTGAATAGTTAAGACCTCTTTCAAAAAGATTGTTGATAAGACCAACACAAATAAAGGTCCTACACCAAAAAGTATAAAGACTTTAGATATTTCCTCTTTATGAATGGCTTCCAGATAAAGGTAATAACCTATTGTTATCGCAACTCCAGTCAATAAGGCAAAAAATGCCTCCTTGGCTGGCAGCAAAGTAAACGGCTCAAATAATAACAGGATTGCTGCAAAAAATGATGCAGGCGCTATGAATATAAGATATCCTAAAGAACTTTCAATATAGCTGACCCTGCAAAACTTATTTATTATGCCAGCTATAGACCATATCACTGTAGCAGTCAAAACAAGAATTATCCAGTTCATTTTCCAAACTCAGAATGCCCCCACTGGATCAGCATGTCAGCCTTGCCCTTAATTTCCGGCACATCACATGCCCCAAAGCACGAGCCTGCCCATATCAGGCATCTAGCCTTGGTCTCTTTCTCTATCCTGTCAGCTATCTCCTTCGCCTTCGGCTTTAAGCCATCAGGCAGCTGGATGCAGACAGTCCTGACTTTCTGTTTATTTATCCCCTTCACTACCCTGGACAACTCTAGGTCATACATAATAGAAGGACAGAACAAGAGGAATTATAAAAAGGTTTGTTTTAAGGTGGGGCTTCATCCAAAAATGTGATGGCATCTATTTATGAGCTTTTATTTTGATTCAGCATTACACTGACAAGGGGGGTCAATTAAATTTTGTGTAACAAAATTTTGGCGTTGTTTATAAAGTATAAAAATGAAGTTTTTAACTTTATGAACTAGAGAAAATTTCACAAATTTAATGGATTATGAAATTTTCTTGTTTAGCTACCCTTACGGGGAATGTCAGTTAATAATTATTAGAATTCAAAAGCGAATCCGATGCCATCCATGCGAAGCATGAATTTTTGGATGAAGCCTTTTAATCCTAAAAATCAAGAAACAGCTCATCCATCTCGTATGAGCTTACTTTCTTCTTGTTAAGTATAGCTATCTTAGGCTTTTTCCCATGAGCCCCCCTGACTTCGTCGAACTCATATTCATCATCCATCTCAGTTTCAAATTCAGACATTTTATATCCCTTTTATAGTTATAATCGTAATAAAGCCTTGAAGCATTCTGCTTATAAGAATACTACTCTCCTACAAAACCCAGCTTTTCGTATTCCCTCAGCTTTCTGACTTCTCTTTCTATCCTTTCCCTTTTTTCTTCGGTTATCTTAAGGTTATCTTCCTTAGACTCGACCATCTCTAAAAGGCTCATTTTTATCTGATAATAGTAAGAAATAACTTATATTTAAACCTTTTGTTTTTGTTGTTATTTTAAAGTAGTGAACTAATTAAAACCGATTCTTGTATACTTTTTGCAGTCGAGACAGTATATTATCAACCTTCCTTCCTTTGTCCTCACCCTGCAGTTCAGTGAAGGTATAAGTATCCCGTAACAGTTCTTGCAGAGCTGCCTCTGGACGGTTCTTGAATTATTTATTTGTTTTTGAGCCGGTTTATAAAGCGGATTGACTTTTTAGTTAAAAAAGCATTTACCCTCATATTTATTTAAACAGCTTTCCAAGAAAGTCCAGTATTTTTTGAATAAGGCCCTTACCAATACATTTGCTGTCTATACAAACATTGGTGACACATTCGTAATTATTCTGGCAACTACTATCTTCAGTTTTTTGCTCCTTTATTTTTCTGTCTATACTACAGAATTTTCCATCTATCCTCGTGCTATAAGGAATACAATTTTCATTCAGTATACACCCCTCACATTCCTTAGTCTCTTGTAAAGGTTCAGTTATTCCTTTCTCCTTCTTTGGTTCTTCTTGTTCAACATCTTTCTTAGTGAACTTGCTTTCGATTTGTATTCCTACCTCTGCAAGATCCTCTGAAGTTTCCAACAGCATCAAACTTACCTCATCTGTGAATTTTTTTGTTTCACCTAAGTTAACTACCTGTTCAATTCCATCAACAGAAAGCCTTGCCAGGTTGTTCTTATAATCCGAATACTTAATAGTGATGGTTGAGTCCAGATTAAACCCTGAAAGGTCATAGGAAAAGCCATTACCGCCGATTATAACATCCTCACAGGAGGGGCAGGAGTATTTATCCCTCTTTGCCCCAAATTCCACAACATTTTCTTGATCGATATGGTCAATACTGATAACATGGATCCACAAGCCATCTGAAAACAGCCCTTTTTGACCCAACTTAATCTCTTTGGTCTCTGAGCCGATAATAAATCTAACTTCCTGATTATCTAAACTAACAGAATCAACCTTAACAGTAAAATGCAACCCTTTCAAAGGATATTCTCTTTGATCTCCTTCTTCTAAAGTGTCTTTTAGGTCACATTCTGTGCAGGGGTAATCATCATTTGGAGATGCACTATCCTCCGTAGCAACAACACATATCTTTGCATATTCCATTGGCTCCTGAAATTCAAAAGACCTTATTCCAATTCCATTTCCAATATCTACAAACGCAGTTTCTTTGATTTCATAAGTTTGATCATTAACTTTAAGAACTGTATCATAACCATCTATGCTGACAACTTCAGTAGAATAATCATCTCCTCCAAGGGTATAAGTTTTTGATTCTCCTTCATTTATATTATCAAACAATAGATAATCATCCTGAATAGCAGTATTATGTAGTTTTAAGAAGCCTATTTCAGTTAGCTTTTCATGTTTTCCTAAATCAAGTAATTTAACTGAGTAATAATCATTTAATTTTCCGGTTGAATCCAATCTAACATTTACGGATTCAGACCCAATGTATGTACTTCCCTCATATTTACTCATAGTTATCTTCGCTTCGGAATCTGATATGTAATTATAGTTGAACGATAGATTGTCCATCTCGTTTTTTCCGGGAGGTGTTATTCCTTGTCTTACTCCAATCTCATGGATAATTTCCATTTTAACTAGACACTGATCTGCAGCAAATACTAAAACAGAATTTAACAATATTAACAATAGTATCATTAAAATTAATCTTTTCATATTATCATGCCTCCAATACAACTTTATTTTGTAAATTTTTATACTGTTTCTTTAAAAAAAGAGCTTATATTTAAACCTTTTGGTTTTGTCGTTATTTTAAAGTAGTGAACTACTTAAAACCGATTCTCGTATACTTTTTGCAGTCGAGACAGTAGATTATCAACCTTCCTTCCTTTGTCCTCACCCTGCAGTTCAGTGAAGGTATAAGTATGCCGTAACAGTTCTTGCAGAGCTGCCTCTTTATCTCTTTTGGCAGCCTGATCTTATGCTTCATATAGAGGAATCTTATCTTCTTAGAGTAGACCTTAGAGAGCCTTTTATCCCCTTTTTTATATGCAGCTTTCGATTTATTCAATAGCTCTGGGATCAGTTCCCTGGCCTCTTTCTTCGCCTTGATCTTCTTTGCTATTCTTTTTCTCATATTATCTCCTTAACCGCTTCTCCAATATAAATTTTCCGATATCACATATAAGATTAAATAAAGTAAAACATAATTTACAAAACAAAAAACTTTATATATTAAATGTAAAATATTATATACATAATGAGAAATAACCTAAAGAGATATAGAAAAATGCTGAAACTAAGGCAGGAAGACCTTGCAGAAAGCCTTGATGTAACAAGGCAGACGATAAATGCTATAGAGTCAGGAAAACACGACCCCTCATTAAAGCTAACATTTAAATTAGCAAAGGCATTCAACTGCAGGATTGAGGACTTATTCGAGAATTCGTGATTATAAAACCCCGGCAAAAACCTTTTGCAAGGCTCCTGCCAGGGAAAAAGAGGTGATCATAAAAGGAACCTTTGTTCCTTTCCTGTTACTATGTGGAAGTAGGGTTAGTATTTAAATCTTTCTATTTTGTGACCATTTCAAAGTAGTACAACATAAAAAAATCTCAATATTTGAAAAAAATACGAGCTCGTATTTTTAGCAAATCAGACGGGCATTCATCCCCTTGAGTAAATGCAGGGATTTCTAGGCGTCAGATTTAAATACAGATTGATGTTATAGGCCTATATGCCTACAAGATCAAAAGAGAAATTCAGGACAATGCACAATGTATTTGACGAGTTTACAAACAGGACACTCTTCAAGCTGATCTCTGAAGGATATTTTGACGGCCTTGAAAGCCCCATAAGCACAGGCAAAGAGGCAAACATCTTCTCTGCAAAAAAAGGCTCAAGAAGGGTCATGGTAAAGATCTACCGCCTTGAGGCGTGTGATTTCAACAGGATGTATGAATACATAAAAGAGGACCCGAGGTATATTGACCTAAAAGGAAAGAAAAGGAAGATAATCTTTTCATGGGTACAGCGTGAATACAGGAACCTGCTAAAGGCTAAAGAGGCAGGTGTAAGCGTTCCAAAACCCTTAGCTTTCAGGAACAACGTATTGGTTCTCGAGTTCATAGGAAAAAAAGGCAGGATTGCAAGCAGGCTGAGCATAGACCCGCCTAAAGACCCAAGACTGTTCTTAGACAGGATAATAGAGAACATAAAAAAGCTGTACCATGCAGGGCTGGTTCATGCAGACCTCTCTCCCTTCAACATCCTCAACCATGAGCAGGAGCCTGTCTTTATTGATTTCTCCCAGGCCACGACCCTTGATAACAGCAGGTCTGATGAATTCCTAAGGAGAGATGTAAGGAATATAGCTGTTTTCTTCAGAAAGTTAGGCTTAAGCCTTGATGAAGAGAAAGCCTTAAAAAAAATCAAGGATTCACATTAGAACAGATGAAACATTTAAAGGTGTAAAACTAATATGGCAGAATACTTATATGAATTAAGAATCCCAAAGGACAGGATAGCTGTCCTTATAGGGACAGATGGAAAGATAAAGAAAGAGCTGGAAGCAGAGACAAAGACAAAGATCGATGTTGACAGCAAAGAAGGGGACATATTTATCTCAGGCGAAGATGCCTTAGGCTTATATTCCTGCCGTGAGGTAATAACAGCCATCGGAAGGGGCTTTAACCCCGAGATTGCAAAGCTGCTTCTTAAATCCGACTATTGTTTTGAGCTTATCGACCTGAAGGAATGCGTCGGCAAGTCCAAGAACGACATGCTGAGGATAAAAGGAAGGGTCATCGGATCAGAAGGAAAATCAAGAAAGCTTATCGAAGAGCTAAGTGAAGCTAACATCTGTGTCTACGGGAAGACAATAGGCATAATAGGCCCTTCCGAATCAGCCTCCACAGCAAGAGAAGCCATCGAACGTCTGATCAAAGGCTCTCCCCACTCTACTGTCTACAAGTTCCTTGAAAGGAAAAGAAGGGAGATAAAAAAGAAAAGGTCTGTTTTGTAAAATTTATGCCAAATAGGCTGTGTTGAAAATCTCGCTCCGCTTCGGGTTAGCAGCTTCAAAATCCTTAATGTTTTACCATAATTGCTGACGTTCCCCGACGGGGGCTACCCCCTTGTCAGCTTCAAGAACTGTTTAATAGGATTTTGACCTTAGGCTGCTAACCTACATTTTCAACACAGCATGTCAAACAGAAAGATTTAATAACAACCTGTATTCACATTTTAACAAATCAGGAGAGAACTGCATAAATTTTCCATTAAAAATCTTGTTTGGGGTAAACGCTCATCATGGCAGAAGACGTACCTATTGCACTGGAACTTGCAAAAAAGCAGAGAGAGATAGGAGTAGCAGAATTTTTCGCAAGGAACAGGCACCTTCTTGGTTTTGACAACAAAAGAAAGGCCCTGATGACCACTATAAAGGAGGCTGTTGACAACTCCCTTGATGCGTGTGAAGAGGGCAATATCCTCCCTGAGATATCTGTCGAGATCATCGACATGCAGAACGACCGCTTCAGGGTCATAATAGAGGACAACGGCCCCGGCATCGTAAAGAAGCAGATCCCCCATATCTTCGCAAGGCTGTTGTACGGCTCAAAGTTCTTCAAGCTCAGCCAGAGCCGCGGCCAGCAGGGGATAGGCATCTCTGCATCCGTTCTTTACGCGCAGCTGACAACCGGCAAGCCTACAAAGATCGTATCGAAGATATCGCACAAGCATGACGCCCATTATTATGAGCTTAAGATTGACACGCAGAAAAACAGCCCGCACATAATAAAAGAAGAGGTCATAGAATGGGACAAGGAGCACGGCACAAAGATAGAGCTGGAGCTTGAAGGCTCCTACCAGGGCGGCTCGCAGTCTGTTGACCAGTACCTAAAGCAGACCGCTATTGTCAATCCCCATGTCACGATAATCTACACAAACCCAAAGGCAGAGCAGATAATCTTCGCAAGGGCGACAGACACTCTTCCGCACAAGCCTGTGGAGATAAAGCCCCACCCGTATGGTGTCGAGCTTGGCGTCCTGATAAGCATGCTTAAGATGACAGAATCAAGGACATTACAATCATTCCTTATGAGCGAATTCTCCAGGGTAGGAGCAGGGACAGCAAAAGAGATATGCGAGAACAGCGCCTTGCTTCCCAACACAAAGCCAAAAGATGTCAGCAGGGAGATGGCAGAAAAGCTTATGGAAGGGATAAAAAAGACAAAGATCATCGCCCCTCCCACAAACTGCATATCCCCGATAAGGGAAGAGCTCCTGGAGAAAGGCCTGAGAAAAGAGATCAATGCCGAATTTTACTGCGCAACAACAAGGCCTCCTTCTGTCTACAGGGGGAATCCTTTCATTGTAGAGGCATCGATCGCATACGGAGGTGAGCAAAGCGCAGAAGACTCCATAAAGGTCCTGAGGTATGCCAACCGTGTCCCCCTGTTGTACCAGCAGGGTGCATGCGCAATAACAAAATCAGTCTTAAGCACAGCATGGAGGAACTACGGCCTAAGCCAAAGCAGGGGAGCTCTTCCTGCAGGCCCTGCCACCCTTGTAGTTTCCATCAATTCTGTCTGGGTCCCCTTCACATCAGAAAGCAAAGAGGCCATAGCCCACTACCCTGACATAATCAAGGAGATAAAGCTTGCAGTCCAGGAGGTAGGAAGAAAACTCTCCATATTCATACACAAAAAAAGAAAGATCCAGATGGAAGGGGCAAAAAGGAGCTATATCGAGACTTACATACCGCATGTGGCAGAGGCCTTGAAAAACCTTGTAGGCTATAAGGAAAGCGACGCTGAAAAGGTAAAAAGCCTGTTGAAGGAGATACTTGAAAAGAAGAGAGGCAAGCTCGAGAAGATAGAGATAGACAACCCTGATTATGATGAACAGCTGGCTAATATCGGCAAGGAAAAGAAAGAGGAGCAGAAAACCCTTGAAGAGGTAGGGGAAAAGAATGAAACATACTATTCTTAAAGAGATAAAAGCGTAGGCGGAGGATGTTTACAGGAAGATGCTGAAAAAGAAAGCTCCTGAGCTAAACCTCCCTTTAAGGTCCTTGTCTAATGTTAAATATGATGAAAAAGAAGGGTATTTCGAGATACAGGGCAAGAAAAAAGAAAGGACATTGACAGTAGGGACGATAAAGACCTTCGCCCAGACATTAAGGATGATGGGCCTTTCAAAGGAGCTTATAGAGCAGGATGACATAGCGACAAAAAGGGAAGCCTATTATGTCTCCAAGAACTGGAAGGAAGCGATGTTCAAGGCCCAGCCTGACTCTGACACTGTTATGGACGACATTGAAGCTATGTTCATGGTCAACAGGGAGCAGCTTGGCTTCATCCCTGAGGAAAAGGGCGGCGAGATAGCAGGCCAGCTCATTGTCATTGACCGCGACCCTGAAACAAAAAAAGAGCTCAAGATAGACTGCACAAAATTCGGCTCTGGCGCATATTCCATCCCGATCTCTGTCGAGCACCTAAAATTCGAGACAAAGGCAAAGTTCATCCTCGCTATAGAGACAGCAGGTATGTTCCAGCGCCTTGTAAAGCACAAATACTGGAAAAAGGCCAACTGCATACTGGTATCTATGGGAGGCGTCCCTACAAGGGCCTGCCGCAGGTTCATAAGAAGGCTGAGCGATGCCAAAAAGCTGCCGGTCTATGTATTTACAGACGGCGACCCATACGGCTACTTCTCCATATTCAGGACCCTCAAGGTAGGCAGCGGCAATGCTGCGCATATAAACAAATACTTCTGTGTTCCGAAGGCAAGATACCTGGGAGTAACGCCGCAGGACATCATCGACTATAAGCTTCCGACCCATCCCCTAAAAGACGTAGACATCAAGAAGATCAAGGATGTCCTGAAGAACGACCCTTTTTGCCAGCACCACAAGGAATGGCAGAAAGCCCTGCAGCAGATGCTGAGCATGAAGGTAAGGGTAGAGCAGCAGGCCTTCTCAGCCCACAGGCTGAACTTCGTCATAGAGCAATACCTCCCTGACAAGATAAAGAACCAGAAGACTTGGCTGCCCTAAAGCTTATTTATAATCTGCAAGTGTTATAAGGAAAAAACCTATTATAATCAATTACTTTGTTTCTGTCTTTTATTACTGAAATCATTTATAATTTTAGTGATATCCCTCTTACGGTCAAAATGCAAACTATTAGGAACCCCAGCCTCTTTAGCCTCATTAAGAAGGCCATCATCGGGTGTTAATGCAACAAATCCAGCTTTCTTCTGCTCTACATAAGGCAAAACATGCTGAAAAAAAACTATCTTACCATGTAACAATATACACAAGATATCCTACATCAAATAATACCTGGTTGCTTAGATTTAGTGAGGTTTATTTTGATGGTATTTGCCTACAATCTATAGGATTCACCGGATTTCTTTAACTCATCTCTTTTTTGATGATATTTATCTACCATCTGGATAAGTTTCTCAGAAGCCTGTGGCTGCAGACCAGGAATTCCATTGTCCATATAATTCTTCATTTTCTCAGTAATACTTGAAAACTCTTTAGAATCCATATCAGGAGCTACTACAATTCCAGCAAGATCATTTTGATTTAGACAATTTGGAAGCCCCTCCTTCAAGGCAGATTCAAGAAGTTTATCATCGTATGAAAGAGCAAAAAATAGAGCATCAGGATTCAAATCTTGAAAGATTTCGTAAACTTTCAAATCCGATCTAAGACCACCATTTAAACCATCTCGATTTAACTGCAGCATACAAACATCAAAGTGAGGGTTAGGTCCTGAGTAATTATCCTTTCCATTAAGTCCACCTTTAATAAAATCAATAACCCTAGTTGGAGTATTTCCTCCAATTATAACATCATATCCTGCAAGTTCAAATAATGACTGAACCATTTGCCAATATACTTGTACTTTATTATATGATATAAGTGCATGTCCATTTCCCGAATCATTTTTCTCCTTCATAGTAAATCTGAAGAAGAGCATCATTCTTAAACCTTATGTTACTATTAAAACAGAATACAACCCTGAATAACAGCCCCATCACTAACTTTAAATATCATGCAGGATTACCCGTTAAAGAACCGGAAAAACCACAAAAAATGGCCATAATCGATGAAGAAAAGATAAACAGGGTATTGGAAGATAACAAAAACCCCTCTGAAGAAAAGGTAAGATCTGTATTAAAAAAAGCATTAGAGCTGAAAGGCCTCAACCTGGATGACTGCGCCTGCTTGCTTAACATAGATTCCAAAGACAAGGCCCTTCTAGACGAGCTTTTCAGCACAGCATTCAGCATAAAAAAGTCCATCTACGGCAAAAGATTAGTCCTTTTCGCTCCCTTATACATCTCAAACCACTGCTCTAATGACTGCCTGTACTGCGGCTTCAGGAAAAGCAACAAAGAGATGAAAAGGAAGATACTTACAGATGACGAGATAAGGCAGGAGGTAGAGATCCTTGAAAAGCAGGGGCATAAGAGAATCTTGATGCTCATGGGCGAGGATTTCCAAAGGTACAGCTTTGACGATTTCTTAAGCGCCTTAAGCACAGCCTATTCTGTCAGGAGCAATAAAGGAGAGATAAGGAGGATCAATGTCGAGATCCCGCCGTTAAGCGTCGAAGAGTTCAGAAGGCTAAAGCAGGCAAAGATCGGAACCTTTACAATGTTCCAGGAGACCTATCACAAAGAAACCTACCATAAGATGCACCCTTCCGGAAAAAAATCCGACTACCTCTGGCGCCTTGAGGCAATGGACAGGGCCCAGGAGGCAGGAATTGATGATGTAGGAATTGGAGTATTGTTCGGCCTTTATGATTATCGCTTTGAGGTATTAGCCCTGCTCATGCATGCCCAGCATCTTGACAAGAAATTCGGCACAGGCCCTCACACCATCTCGATACCAAGGATAGAGCCTGCTCAAAACGCCCCGGCAGCCAACTCACCCCCTCACCCTGTAGATGACACTGACTTCAAAAAGCTTGTCGCAGTGATAAGATGCTCTGTTCCGTACACAGGTATGATCCTTTCCACAAGGGAAAGCCCTGAGATGAGGCAGGAGGTTTTCCATCTGGGTGTAAGCCAGGTATCTGCCGGCTCCAAGACAAACCCAGGCGGCTATAATGAAGCACGGATCAACCCGGAAGACAAGGAGCAGTTCGCTCTTAGCGATACAAGGCCCACCCCTATCGTCATAAAAGACATGATGCTGAAAGGCCTTATCCCCTCCTTCTGCACCGGCTGCTACAGGAAAGGAAGGACCGGCAAGGACTTCATGGACCTTGCAAAGCCAGGCCTTATACAGAACCTCTGCCAGCCAAACGCCCTGCTCACCCTGCAGGAATACCTTGAGGATTATGCGGACAAGGAATCAAAAGAGATCGGGGAAGAACTTATCAAAAAAGAGGCTGAAAAGATAAGCAATGAAAAGATAAGGGAATTATTCTATGAGAAGCTAAAAAGGGTTAAGAATGGCGAAAGAGACCTCTACTTCTGAGCTGGATTCCACCCTGGAAAAAAAAGAGCTGTCCAAAGAGGACATCATCTTCCTGCTAAGCCTAAACAAAAAAGACAACCTGAAAAAGCTGTTCAGAAAAGCAGACGGGATAAGAAAGGAATACATAGGAGATTATGTCTTTATCAGGGGCATCCTGGAATTTTCCAACCACTGCAAAAATGACTGCCTGTACTGCGGCATCAGAAGATCAAACCAAAAGCTAGAAAGGTACAGGATAAGCCCTAAAGAGATAATAAGGATAGCAGATAATGCAGTTAATAAGCTTGGCCTTAAGACCATCCTGCTGCAGTCAGGAGAGGATGATTTCTACAATGCTGAAATCATTGAAGATCTAATAAGAGGCATACTAAAAGCCTGCGACTGCCGTGTTGCTTTAAGCATCGGAGAAAAATCTATAGATGAATACAAAAGGTTCTATGAAGCCGGAGCAAGAAGATGCCTGGTAAGGTTCGAGACATCAAGCAAAGAGATATTCACAGCCCTGCATCCGTCATCATCCATAACAAAAAACTCCTTAGAAAAAAGGATCAGCCTCATAAAAGAGCTGAAAAAGACAGGCTACCAGGTAGGGACCGGCCCTATTATCGGACTGCCGCACCAAAAGATAGAAGACCTGGCAGATGACATCCTGCTCTACAACAGGCTGAACATAAACATGGCCGGCATGGGCCCTTTCATCCCCCACCCTGAAACACCTCTTAAACAAAGCCCAAAAGGAACATTTGACATGAGCCTTAAGATGATCGCAGTTACAAGGATAGCATGCAAAGACATCTTCATATCTGCAACGACCGCCCTGCAGACCATAAACAGGACAGACGGAAAAGAGCAGGCCTTAAATGCAGGAGCAAACCTTCTTATGCCCAACATAACCCCGAAAAGATACAGGGAGCTTTACCAGCTATATCCGGGCAAGGCCTGCATCCATGAGAGCCCTTACGACTGCGTTTCCTACGTTAAAAAAGTTGTCAGCTCTGTCGGAAGAAAAACAGGGGAAGGATACGGAGACACGATAAGAAAATGATCGTTCAAAGAGACAATATAGGGATATTCGGCAAGGTCAATTCAGGCAAAAGCAGCCTTATGAACCTATTGACGCAGCAGGACTGCTCCATAGTTGACAGCATGCCTGGAACAACAGCTGACACAAAAATAACCTTATGCGAGATCCATGGCATGGGCCCTGTCAAGCTCTTCGACACTGCAGGCATGGACGAAAAAGGCGGACTTGGAGAGAAAAAAAGGAAAAAAGCATTTAATGACCTAAAGGAATGCGACCTAATCCTTCTTGCAATAGACCCTGGCTCTAAAGATTTTCGGACAGAAAATGAAATAATAGCAAAGGCAAGGGAATACGACAAGCAGCTTCTTATTATCTATAATCTATTTCAAAACAATCCCAACATAGAATCTGTAGAATCAGGATTAAATTACTGCCAATTCTACAAGAAGATAGAGCTTAAGGCTGTCAACACCAATGACAGGCAAAGACTGCTGAATTTCATGCTTTCTAACTTCGAATCCAAAAACAAAAAAACAGCTCTTCTTCCGTTCATCAAAAGCGATGAATACTATCTCTTAAACATACCGATGGACGAGGAAACCCCTCCTGGAAGATACCTCAGGCCGCAGGCAATGTGCGAGGAATACATAACAAGAAACTTCGCCTTCCCTATATCATACAGGATGGACCTGAAAAAAGCAAGAGGTAAAGACTATGAAGATGAGAAAAAAAGATACCTTGATGTTCTCAACGGCCTGAAAAACAAGGAGATAAAGTGCATCATAACAGACTCTCAGGCAATAGACATAATAAGCCGATGGACCAGCAGTGGATATGACATAACGACCTTCTCCATAATGATGATAAACTACATGAGCAGCGGCAGGCTAAAGCTTTTTGTTGACGGGATAAAAGCATTAGATGGCTTAAAGCAGGGTGATAAGATACTTATTGCAGAGGCATGCAACCATTCAAGGATCGCAGAGGACATCGGGACTGTCCAGATCCCAAACTACATAAAAAAGCATTATCCCGGAGTTATCATAGAGCACAGCTTTGGCAGGGAATTCAGGGATGACAAAGATTTATCCAGCTATAAGCTGATAATCCACTGTGGCGGCTGCATGATAGATCCCCAGAAGCTGAAGGCAAGGCTACACGACCTGGAAGCCCTTCAGATACCGATAACAAACTATGGGATATTTTTGGCTTATATGCAGGGTAAAGAAACATTAAGAAGGGTTTTAAGGCCTTGGGGGCTGGATTTGTAGCCTATCCTGACATAATTTTTTATGAAAGTTTAGGCAAAATACCCACAAATTTATTTGTGGGATGAATGCCGTGCCCTTTTTCAGTAGTTCTTTAAAGGGGAGAAAAAATAGAAATGTTTTTATAGGTTGTCTATTCATCCTAATATGTGCATTATGGGGGTAAATATGAAGACTACAACCTTATTAAGCATGTTGGTTCTAATTTTGATAGTTAGTGGCTGTGAAGTAGAAGAAACTCAAATAAATCTGGACAGAGAAGTCACTCCTATTCCTGTTTCTAAAGCAGGAAAAGAGTCTAAAGAAATTAAAATCGCTGAAGGTGTTCAACAGCAGATAGATGAAAAAATTTCAACTGATATCCTAGAACCTGATATAAACTCCCCCACAGAGAAGTTTCTTAATTTTTTAGAAGCAATTTTTTCTGAATTTGCGACCATTTCAAAAGAATCTTACACTTTGATAGACCAATATTCATCTAAAGAATTAACTAAAGAGAAACTCTGTGATGAAATAAACATAAAGCGGTCTAGTTTTAATAAATTAAACGATAAGCTTGATGAACTAAAATTAAGAGAGAATCTTCTGCTAAAAGAACGTGTAATTGAATTAAAAGAGCTTTTGTTGAACATAGGCAAAAATAGACTTGATTATTCATTTGATAAAATCGAAACTTACTGTAATGAGGGGTCAGTCATTGAATTAAGCAAAGCTGATGAAAAATTGAATAATTTAGCAGGTAATTACTTGATCTATCATGAACAGGGAGGTAGAACTCAAAACCCTAACGAACGGGTATCTTCGGAAGAAATGTTTTCAGTTAAGATTGAAGAGATAAGAAATATGCTTAAAACAGAAACCACTGATTTGAAGGTTTATGGTATTGGCGATACAATAAAACGGAAAATAGAAGGATTTGATAGGGAATTAACCTTAAAGGAGGTGAAAAAAGATTATGCCCATATCCTATTTTCATATGATGCAAATGATAAAACTTGGAGTAAGGAAGAATGGAGCGATATTAGAAAATATCGCATTTCTTGGGCCAATACTTATGATAAAGAGCTACAAAATCAAATAGTTGAAGAATTGAATAATAAGTATTCATCAAAACTATCTGAATGGCGCAAATTCCAATACTTTAATTATGTACATAACATTCCATTCAGTTTTAAAGAAATGGGAACTTCAATCTTGTATATTCCTTCTAAAGATAAGTTTATTGAAGAAGAGTACGATATAAACTTTGGATATATCCAAGGATTGTTTTATTTGGAACCTGAAGAGAGGAACGAAAAAGTTAAATTAATAATTAGTTATGAAGGTTGTGGGAAAAATAAGGAAGAAATTAAATCTGCGGAGAAGGGGGAAATCTGTCCGCTAACTTTTATATTTAATGTGGACTTAGCTGAAGTTAAATACTATGTTTAACTTGAATAGGGTAATCTCAGATAAGGCAAAAAAAGAAGGTATTGTAAAAAAACTTCCAGTAGAATACAAGGTGGTATTGTGTCTGTGAAAATAAGAGTAGGGGAATTAAATAGTGAGAAAAATAAAAATACTAAAGAGGAGACTATTTATGATAATTTAGGGAGGGATGCTATATATACTTATTTTTCTAATGAAGGGAAGCAATATCAAATTTATTGTCATGGGTTAAACGAAATAAGTAGAGACAAAAGAAAATCTTCAATCGAGATTACTCATAAACTAAATGATGGTACAAAACATGAAATAAGACTTGTCGCAGATTTTAAACACTCATTTAAAGGTCAGTTAGGATTTCATTTGAACCTAACTGAAGATTCTAAAAGAGTTATGTCAAAGTGTGAAGAATGTAAGAAGTATTTTACTCATTTTAATCATTTCTCAATTTTTCCAGAGAAAGGTAAAGGAATCAACATAACTGATGCAGATTCTATTTTTAACCAGATACGAGAAAAAATAAGACAAAGTCTTCTTCCGAATTATAAACTTAGTAGTTCCAAAAACCTATTATTTAATTCGAAGGATTAAATATCTCCTGATTTTAACTAAACTATTTCAATATTTGTATTATAAAGAAAAATTCCCTAAGTTGTAGTATCCTGCTTTTTTTTGTAGTTATCAATTGCCTTAATTAAACCATTTTGAGCCAAGACCGAACAATGAGTTTTAATTTCAGGCAAAGAACCAAGTTCTTTTATGATATCATCCTTAGATATCTTTCTTGCTTCTTCCAATGTTTTTCCAAGAGCTAAGTCACAAACAACGTCAGATGTGCTGATTGCTGCAACACATCCAAAGGTTTGTACTGAAATATCCTTGATTATTTCCTTCCCTCCTTTTTTATCTACCTTAATGTATACATACATCATATCTCCGCAGATTGCATTCCCTACTGTCCCAACTGCATCAGGGTTCTTCATTTTTTTCAAATGTTTTGGATTCTTAAAGCGTTCCATTACTTTTTGTGAATACATTAAAAATCACCTCGTTGTTTTTTATACTTAAAAATATCTTGATTTTTTTGCATATTCAATCACCCTCCCATAAAGGACTAATTTTTCTCAACTCAGCAACAACTTCCTTAAGATTCTTAACTGTATAATCCAGCTCCTCTTTTGTCGTGAACCTTGACAAGCTAAACCTGATAGAGCCGTGAGCCATTGCCGGCGGCACTCCAATTGCTATAAGCACATGCGACGGCTTTAGCTCCCTGCTTGAGCATGCTGATCCTGTTGATACTGCTATCCCCCTGTCATCAAGCTTCAGCAGTAATGATTCCCCTTCTATACACTTAAAGGTGATATTAATATTATTGCACAGCCTTTTCTTTCTCGCCCCGTTCAGCTTCACCTCAGGTATCTCCTTCTCAACCTTTTCTATGAAGTAATCCCTCAACTCCTCCATTTTTCTGCAGTGTTCCTGGCCAGCCATCTCAGCTGCTTTTGCAAACCCCATAATCCCGGCTGTATTTTCCGTCCCTGGCCTGAGGTCATTTTCCTGCGACCCTCCGTGCATCAAAGGCCTTATCCGCGTCCCTTTTTTCACGTAAAGCGCTCCGATACCTTTCGGCCCGTGTATCTTATGCGCTGAAAAGCTCGCTAGTGTAATGCCCTGTTCCTTAACATCAATAGGAACCTTTGTAAAGCTCTGTACTGCATCAGTATGGAAATAGACACCTTTCTCCCTGCATATCTCCCCTATCTTTCCTATATCCTGTATTGTTCCGATCTCATTATTAGCGTGGATTATAGAAACAAGCATTGTCTTATCTGTTATTGACTTCCTTAACTGCTCCATATCAACAAAGCCGTCCTTGTCAACATCAAGATAAGTGACCTTAAAGCCCTCTTTTTCCAGGAACCTGCATGTCCTTTCAACAGCATGGTGCTCTATCCTTGTTGTTATTATATGATTGCCCTTATCCCTAAGAGCATACGCCACGCCCTTTAATGCAAGATTATCTGATTCTGTCCCTCCCGATGTGAATATTATCTCCTCAGGCTCTGCGTTTATCCTCTTGGCTATTACCTCCCTGCCTTTCTCCAAAGCTGATTTTGCCTCCTGCCCAAACCTATGCAGGGAAGAGGCATTCCCGAACTTCCCGGTAAGATAAGCCCTAATAGCCTTAGCTACTTCCTTATCGACCATAGTAGTTGCCCCGTTATCCAGATAGACTTTCATTTTTTACTACACGCCTCCCTGCAGTATGTACGGACATGTTTTTCTACTAGCTTCAGGATAGGAATTATCGTATCCTGGTTTAATGAATATATCCTTTTTTTACCCTCCCTTTTGAAGTCCAGGAATCTGCATTCTGTCAGTTTTTTCAGGTTATGCGAGACCTTGCTTTGCTCTTCACCTGTTATTCTGCATAACTCATTTACCGATTTTTTTCCAGAGGTTAATGCTTCTATAATCCTCATCCTGGTTTTATTTGAAAATGTCTCAAAAAACAAGTCATATGAAGGGCATTTCATATGAAATACGAATCATATGTTATATATAAATCTTTTGTTTAAAAGAAAGTTCCTACTCTCCAGGTAACACTTACATTTAAATACCCGATATATCTAAAACCTAATAATTTAACTAATATGAGAAGGTGATAAGCCTAGAAGTTGGGGGTAAGCATGGTCATATAAATTATTTTCGTAGTTTAGAGAGTTTATTTTCCAGTTGAAATATGGGGGTGTAACGTTGAAAGTATTGATGTTTGGCTGGGAATTCCCGCCATTCAGTTCAGGGGGCCTTGGAACCGCCTGCTACGGCCTGACAAAGGCGATGAATAATAGGGGCATTGAGATAGCTTTTGTGGTACCGAAAAGATATGATGCTAAAGCTGATTTTGTTAAGATCATCCCTGCTGGTGCTTCAAAATTAAAGATGATCAAAGTGAACTCC
>JAHWHQ010000046.1 GCA_019323195.1 Candidatus Woesearchaeota archaeon
GCTTCATCCATAAAATGAAGGTTGCCATCAAATCAGGCTGGCAGGAATCCACTTCATTAATTAAGGAAATGAATATCAGTCTGATTTCCTAAAAATTGACATCCAATAATATAAATTTTTTTGAATTTTGTGAGCGATGCATTACCTTACACATCTTAAGCGGAAGGGGATGTCCCTTACGGGGAGGGGCCGCTCTTAAAGAAATGACAGGCTCCGAGCGAGCCGATGGCAACCCCGAAGGATTTTATGGATGAAGCCTATTTCTCCAAAACCAATAACATTTAAATAAATCAATGCAATCCAGGATAAAGCATGAAAAAGATAGCACAGGGAGCAGAGGCAAAGCTTTACCTTATAGATAATAAGGTGATCAAAGACAGGTTCAGGAAAGACTACAGGATAAAGGAGATAGATGAAAGGCTTAGAAAATCAAGGACAAAAAGGGAGGCTAAGGTGTTTGAAAAGCTTGCCCTTATCAGTTTCCCTTCACCCCGCCTTATAGAGACAGATGAAAAAGAGAAGATAATGATGGAATTCATAAAAGGTAAGAAGGTAAGGGACATAATAGAGAAAGAAGACTATGAAAAGCTGTCGGAAGAGATCGGAAGGAAGATAGCTGTCCTGCACAAGAATAACATAATCCATGGCGACCTGACAACCTCTAACATGATACTTGACAAGGAGATATATCTTATCGATTTCGGGCTGAGCTTTTTCTCGCACAAGACAGAAGACAAGGCTGTTGACCTTCATCTTCTAAAGCAGGCGCTTGAAAGCAAGCATTACAGGATATGGGAAAGATGCTTTGATTCTGCCATCAAGGGATACAAGAAGGAGGCAGAAGACGGCCCTGATGTTCTTAAAAGGCTTGAAAAGGTAGGAAAAAGAGGAAGGTATAAGGGTAAGCATTAAGGCTGCTAACCTGCATTTTCAACACAGCCTCCTAAACTAGAGAAAGACAAAAATAGGTTATAATTTGTTTGTCTTTCTCTATTTAGTAGCGGCTATTTATTATAACTTACTTTAGTCCGCTACTAAACAACAATAACCTTTATAAACCCCATAAAAAAATCTGATTCTATGAAGGCATATATAAGGGGGATACATCCTAAATATTACAAGATCACACGGAAGGACAAGACAGAGGTGGCTCCTATGCCAAAAAAGGTTATCCTGCCTTTACAGCAGCATACAGGGGCTCCATGCCAGGAATTAGTAAAAGCGGGTGACGAGGTCAAGGTCGGGCAGAAGATTGCCATGTCAGACAGCTTTGTTTCTGCGCCGATTCATGCCTCAATCTCAGGAAAGGTTATAGGGATAGAAAAAGCAAGGCATCCTGTCCTTAACGAGTGCAAGGCTATAATTATAGAATCCAACGGAAAGATAGAATGGGACGGATCAATAAAAGACAGGGGGGATGCAGGCAGGCTTGGAAAAGATGACTTAAGGGGGATCATAAGGGAGATGGGCATCGTCGGGCTTGGAGGGGCAGGCTTCCCCACTCATGTAAAATTATCACCTCCACCTGAGAAAAAGATCGACACTGTCATACTTAACGGCGCAGAGTGCGAGCCTTACCTTACATGCGACTACAGGGTTATGCTGGAGCATACAGAGAGGATAATAAAAGGCCTGCAGGTGATAAGAAAGATATTAGAGCCGAAACAAAGCTATATAGGTATTGAGGACAATAAGGAGAATGCCATAGCATTGCTTGAGGACAAGCTGGAGGAGATGGGCCTGCAGGACAGGATAGAGGTCATAAGGCTGAAGACAATATACCCGCAGGGTGCAGAAAAAAACCTCATCTACTCAATAACACAAAGAAAGGTGCCGAACAAGGGCGGCCTTCCGATGGATGTCGGCGTTGCTGTTCAGAATGTCCAGACTGTAAAGGCGATATATGATGCTGTTTATGAGTGCAAGCCGCTGATCGAAAGGGTTGTGACAGTAACAGGAGCTGTCAAAAGGCCGAAGAACCTATTGGTAAAGATCGGAACGCCTGCCAGGGAGATTATAGAATTCTGCGGGGGGTATGAGGATTCTACCGGAAAGATAATCTTCGGCGGCCCTATGATGGGGATTGCCCAGTATGATGATGATGTCCCTTTAATAAAGGGGTCGTCAGGGATACTGGTGCAGAAAGAGGAGATCATCAAGGATGAGGAAAGAGACTGCATAAGATGCGGAAGGTGCATCGACAAGTGCCCAATGAGCCTTATGCCAACGATGATATCACAGTATGCACAGAAGGATGATCTTGAGAAATGCAGCGAGTATTCTGCCCTTGACTGCTATGAGTGCGGGTGCTGCTCTTATGTATGCCCGAGCAAGATCCCGCTGGTACACTGGATAAAGTATGCAAAGAGCAGGATCATTGCTTCAAGAAAAAGGGAAAGCAAAGAGAAAAACATGAAAAAGCCCGGTACTGGAGAGAATAAGAAATAATAAGAATGGCAGAAGGAAATATAACTTTAGGAAAAGGGGAAGGAAAAAAGCGGACTATATCAGCCAGCCCGCATATCAGGGAGAGGGATAATGTAAATAAGATAATGAGGTATGTCATATTAGCTTTAATGCCTGCTGCAATAACAGGCGTATATTTCTTCGGGATGAGGGCTTTATGGATAATACTGCTGTCTGCATCCTCTGCTGTACTTACAGAATTCCTTATCCAGAGATGTACAGGGAGAAAGATAACAATAAAGGACGGCTCTGCCCTTTTGACAGGGCTTCTTCTGGCCTTGGTATTATCGCCCTTAGTCCCATGGTGGATCGCTGTTTTAGGGGCAGTGTTTGCGGTTGCTATAGGAAAGCAGGTATTTGGCGGCCTTGGGCATAACATATTTAACCCTGCGCTGGCAGGAAGGGCTTTTTTAGTCATTTCCTGGCCTGTACTTATGACAAAATGGCTGCTGCCTGACGGCGTGACAGGAGCAACGCCATTAGCCTTGTTAAAGCTGGAGGGAATCAAGACAGGATATTCAGGGCTGCTTATAGGAAATATTGGCGGATGCATTGGGGAAACGTCTGCTATCGCATTATTGATAGGGGCAGCATTCCTGTTATATAAGAAAGTTATCGACTGGAGGATTCCGGTTTCATACATCGGAACTGCCCTTGTATTTGCCCTTATCTTCAGGCAGGACCCTATTTTCCACATACTGGCAGGAGGCCTTCTTATAGGGGCATTGTTCATGGCCACTGATTATGTCACATCGCCGATAACACCAAACGGAAGGCTCATATTCGGGGCAGGGTGCGGATTTTTAACAATACTGCTGAGATTATTTTCAGGGTATGCAGAGGGTGTTATGTTTTCCATACTGCTGATGAACGCTGCAGTCCCTCTAATAGAAAGGTATACAAGAAAGAGGCCATTCGGAAGCGCAGGATGAAGGAGACAATAAAGTTAGGGGCAACGCTCATGATAGTCACATTGATAGCTTCAGTTGCGCTGGCAATAACAAACCACTATACCGCCCCGAGGATAGAGATGCAGAAAGAGCTGGCAGTGAAAGAATCCCTAAACAAGGTTATCACAGCTGATTCGTTTGAGGAGAAAGACGGATATTATGATGCTTATGGCACCAATGGGGATATTATAGGAAGGGTGATTAAGATAGAGGTGCACGGCTATTCATCTATGATAAATGCCCTGGCAGGGGTCAGCCTGGAAAATGAGATTACAGGAATAGATGTTATAAGCCAGCAGGATACACCAGGGCTGGGGGCAAACATCCAGAAAGACAGGTTCTTATGGCAGTTCAGAGGGAAAACAAGGGAGCAGATAAGGATAAAAAAGGACGGAGGGGAGATAGATGCAGTTACAGGGGCCACTATCTCGTCAAGGGCGATAACCGACGGCATAAGGATGGCCATGGAGGAATTTCCATGCGGGAAGGATGGAGATGCAGACAATCTTAAGGCTCAGTATAATGCAGCTACAGGCAATGAGACAGAGAGCAGGGAATTTTCAGAGAGTATTGATACTGCAGATAAAACAGATATTAAAGTTGCAGAAGATAAAACAACAAAAAAAGAAGATCTAACAGATAAAAATGAAACAGGATAATTTTTTAGAGTTCTGGAAGGGGCTATTCAGGGAAAACCCCATATTCTGCCTTGTTCTGGGATTATGCCCGTTCCTTGCAGTATCAACCTCGCTGGATAATGCAATAGGCATGGGATTAGCGGCAACCTTTGTGCTGGTAAGCTCAAATACGCTCGTATCATTGATAAGAAAAGGTGTACCATCTAAGATAAGGATCCCTGTCTTTATCGTTGTGATAGCATCGTTTGTCACAATCGTAAGCCTTTTTATGCAGGCTTACATGCCGGCACTTAACAAGGCCCTGGGAATATATGTTCCGCTTATAGTAGTAAACTGCATCATACTCGGCAGGGCAGAGGCGTTTGCATCCAAGAACGGCATTGTAAAATCTGCATTAGACGGCCTTGGTATGGGTCTGGGATTTACGTTGTCTTTGCTGCTGATAAGCTTTATAAGGGAACTGCTTGGGACAGGGGCTTTAAGGCTTTTTGGCGCGAACATATTAAGCCTGCCGATAGAGCCTGCAATGGTGTTTATCCTGGCTCCAGGGGCTTTGCTTGTGATGGGCCTATTGCTGGGATTATTCGCGCATATGAGAAACAGGAAATTCCATGAGAAAAGTTTGAGGTCTGAAGAATGAGCCACAGCTTAATATCGATAATAATAGGGGCAATATTCGTAAATAATTTCATACTTACAAGATTTTTAGGGCTGTGCCCGTTTTTCGGGGTCTCAAAGAAGACAAAGCCTGCTGTCGGAATGGGGCTTGCTGTTATCTTTGTCATGACCCTTACATCAATCGTAACATGGATAGTTTATAACATTATACTTGTTCCCCTGGGGATACAATACCTTCAGATAATAGTCTTTATACTTATAATAGCAACCTTAGTGCAGTTTGTAGAGCTGTTTTTGAAGAAAGCAAACCCTATCCTGTACAAGGCTTTAGGCATTTACCTGCCGCTTATAACAACAAACTGCTCTATCCTGGGTGTTGCCCTTCTTAATGTTCAGGATAATTATTCGTTCATAGCAGCTTTGGTTTTTGGCATTTCAGCAGGCACCGGGTTTTTACTGGCTTTGCTGCTGATGTCAGGAATCAGAGAAAGGCTGGAATTAAGCAAGGTTCCAAAGGCATTTTCAGGGCTGCCAATAGCTTTTATCGTAGCTTCGCTGATGTCGATGGCGTTCCTTGCTTTCAGCTCAATCATATAAAGAGGTTAAGATGATAACAGAATCAATAATCGTTTTAGGGTCTTTAGGGCTTGGCTTTGGAATTTTCCTGGCTTTTTTTTCAAAAAAGTTTGAGGTAAAGAAAGACCCAAGGGTAGATGAGATCATAGAGATACTTCCAGGGGTGAACTGCGGCTCATGCGGATATGCAGGATGCAGCGCTTATGCAGAGGCGGTTACAGCTGATAAGGATGTTGCTATTGACCTATGCGTCCCAGGGCAGAAAGAGGTGGCAGAGAAGATCGGAAGGATCCTTGGAAGAGAGGGCGGATCAAAAAAGGTAAGGCTGGCTGCACAGCTGAAATGCAGCGGCGGAAAAAATGAGAGCACTGAGAAGTTTGAATATGAGGGGATAAAGGGCTGCAGGGCAGCTTTACTTGCAGGAGGGGGGGCAAAATCATGCTCATACGGATGCATCGGATTCGGGGACTGTATAAAGGCATGCAGGTTTGATGCCTTAAAGATGGGTGAGAACGGGCTGCCTGTCGTTGATAAGGAAAAGTGTGTCGGCTGCGGAGCCTGCGTAAGGGAATGCCCTAAAGCCCTGTTTAAGCTGGTTCCGAAGGATAAGAAGGTACATGTGCTGTGCAGCTCCAAAGACAAGGCGATGGATGCTGTAAGGCGATGCAAGGTGGGATGCATCGCATGCAAGGCATGTGAAAAGGCATGCCCTGTTGATGCAATCCATGTCAAGGATAACCTTGCTGATGTTGATTATTCTAAATGCATAATGTGCGGGAAGTGCGTATCTGCATGCCCAAGGAAGATTATAATAGATGAAAGGAAGAGATAAAGGGTGAGGGACTCACTTACATCGGCTCCATCCATAAAATCCTTCGGGGTTGCCATCGGCTCGCTCAGAGCCTGTCATTTCTTTAAGAGCGGCCCCTCCCCGTAAGGGGCATCACCCTCCACTAAGGATGTGTAAGGGAATGCATCGCTCGCAAATTTGATGGCAACCTTCATTTTATGGATGAAGCACATTACATCAAAAAGTATTTAAACCTGCACATTAATTCTTAATCTGTAAGATGTGGGTCGCAAAGCTAAAGCTGAAGCATGAGGACTGCGTAATAGGAAGAAGATGCAAGAGGTATAATGTCATCTCCATAGGGATACCGTTCGGGTCATACCAGGAAGGGGATAAGGCATATTTCTCGCATTTTGAAACATTGGTAGGGGATAATGAAAAAATCTCCAGATTCATAGAAGACCTTAAAGAAGACCCCTCAATAAGCAATATAGAGGTGCAGGGAAACTCCATATTCTTTGTCAATGAGATGCCTGCACAGCAGACAATCCCGAACACCCACTACAACAAGAAGATATTCCTTATAAAGCCTATAATGGTGGATGAAAAGGGTTATGAGAACTGGGAGATAGGGTCATGGAATGAGCAGGTACTGAGGGATTTCATCGTCAACCTGCAGAAAGAGCATTTCGAGGTAAAGCTGCTGAAGATAGAGAATGAAAAGGTAAATGAGATATACTTCCCGCAGGTGATGCCTTTCCTTACAAAAGGCCAGAAAAGGGCTCTTGAGCTGGCAACGCAAAGGGGGTATTATGATTTTCCAAGAAAGACAGAGCTGAAGGACCTGGCAAAAGAGGCAGGAATATCCCTTTCTACGTTCAGGGAGCACCTAAGAAGGGCAGAGAAAAGGATAATGCCCGACCTTATAAGGAATGTCAGGGATGAGTAGGAAGAATAGTTCTTTTTTATCCCCTTGTATATTTTCCCATAAGCTTTGCTTCAGCTATCTTATGCTTCTCAACTTCACTATAAAA
>JAHWHQ010000047.1 GCA_019323195.1 Candidatus Woesearchaeota archaeon
AGTTGTATTATCAACAGACGACGGCTCCAGATGGGCAGGGGAGCTGCTTAGCAGGGATAATTCAAAGATCATAACAAGAACAATCAACTGGGCAATAGGGGATTTCACAAAGGACAATGATTTTGACGTAAGGACAAAGGACACCACATTAGGAAAATCAACAGACTTCAATGTCATATCAGATGAAAAGCCGGAGTACAAGGGACTGGAGTTTTCAAAGGTAGATGCCGGGCTCTACTCTGCCAAATTCATGCCGCAGAAAGAGGGGTTCTACCACATACTGGATGCTGTTGTAGGGGTAAGCTATAATGATGAGTATGAGAAGATAGGGCTCAACCCAAGGCTGGAGGAGCTGGTTACCATATCAGGAGGGAAGGTGTTTGACCCCAATGATATCGAGAACATAAGGGACACTGTAATAAGCATGTCCAGGAGGAGCAGGATAGAAACCGTAAATTACAGGTGGCCTTTTGCCATTGCAGCACTGATAATATTTTTGATAGATGTTTTGATAAGAAGGATAAGGGAGAATAAGAATATAGGCTAGTATCCAGCCGAAGGCTAAATACTATTCGCCTTAATCAACATCCACAACTAAGTAACAGAGTCCCACCCAGGCTTATTTGTGGATTACACAACTAAAGTGAGTGCACAACTAAATATTTATAAAATGGGACTGATAAAAATCAAGGCAGGTGATTGAAAATGGCTATAATGAAAAAAGATGTGAACTTTGTTTTTTTTATCCTGATAATCGCAACAGTCGTCAGTTTTGCAGGGTTTACCGCCTACTACCAGATGTCATTCAGGAATATCAATGAGGAGTACAACACAAAGCTCGCTGAACTGAACAAGGTAACAAAGGACCTTATAGAGAAGAAAGCAGTACTGATGCAGACAAGTGAAGAGCTGAATACGACAAAGCAGGGAAGGGAGGAGCTGGGAGAGAGGTATGATACCTTAAAAGAGGAAAGGGATGATCTTGAGGGTGACAGGGACATGTACAAGGAGAAATTCCTCAAGACCAATGCTGAATTGAGCCAGAAGATATCGCAGGTTAACACCTTGACAACCCAGCTGACAGCTGCACAGGTAGACCTTAAAAAGTATAGAAGCCAGTATAATTCGTGTCAAGAGGAGCTGGATGAATGCGAAGATGATCTGGTCATCTGCCGGGCAGGATGAAAAAAGAGAAGCGTTATAGGGGATGAAAAGATGAAAAGATTTGAAGATGTGCTGAAGGAGGTGAACCTTATAGTGGATGAGGTCTTATCGTTTGACATCATCCTGACGTCAGTCCTGATATTCCTGGGGTTCTACCTGGCCCTGATGCTCATTAAACTAAACCCGTGGTATTCCCTGTTTCCAACGCTTGCCTATCTTTCATTCCTGCTTTATGTAGACCTTAACAAGAGCAAGTACAGGATGGTGGAGAACGAGTACGCGCCACTGTACGAGAAACTGAGGACAGCAGCAGATAATATTAAGGTAGAGAATGAGGTTGTCGATGAGCTGGAGAACAGCGTTATCAACGACCTGAGGAATGTCAGGGTGTCGTCCTTTGTAAAAATAACAAAGGTTTCATACAAGGTGCTGGGCTCTGTACTGCTCTGCCTCATCATCTTATTTGCCTCGATATATAATGTCAATTTCGGCGATTTCAGCCTGGTGTTTGAGAAGGTGAAGGAGATACCCATATTCGGCGAAGGAAGCGGGGAAGGCGGGAAGATGGGGGATACAATCGCTGCTGGAAAGGGGGGAGACGATGACGCGATCTACGGGGAGGAAAGCATCGCCCAGATAGGAAACCAGGAGGTAGAGATCAGGATAAAGAAGGCAAGCATAGAGGCAATCGGAAGCGAGTCTTACGAGATGCCTGACAAGGAGTTCGAGGAGACATTCCCCGACGAGATATTCGCAACATCAGCCGGAAGCTATGAAGAGAAGATCACGATAGAGAACCAGAAACTTGTGAGGGATTATTTTAAGGAGCTGAGCAAAAGCTAAAAATAAAGATAGGAACATTCAAAAAAATTTACATATTTGGATGTAAATTTTTAGGAAATCAGACTGGCATTCATCCCCATCCATAAATGAAGGGGATTTCTGCCAGTCTAATTTAAGAAAATATACATTTGTATAAATGGTTATACAATTACATAAAAATGTATGATAAATGAAAATAGAAAAAAATTTTAACAGGTGATGGAAATGGTAAAAAACTATAAGGTTGTATTTGATACCGCATTCAAGGAGGCAGGGAAGGTCATAGTCGGCCAGGATGAGCTGCTGGAGCAGGTCATGACAGCGATACTATGCGACTCCAATGCCCTGCTGGAAGGCTATCCAGGACTGGCAAAGACATTGGCCATAAGAACATTATCCGAGATACTGGACCTTAAGTTCAGCAGGATACAAAACACGCCGGACCTCATGCCGTCAGACATAACAGGGACTTATATAATCGAAGAGACCTCAGGGAAAAGAAACTTCAAGTTCCAGCCGGGGCCGAAATTCGCAAACATCGTCCTGGCGGACGAGATCAACAGGGCCACGCCGAAAAGCCAGTCTGCGCTCCTGGAGGCGATGCAGGAAAAGCAGGTCACGACAGGAAATGAGACATACAAGCTGGACCTGCCGTTCTTTGTCCTGGCAACACAGAACCCGATCGAGCAGGAGGGGACATACCCTCTTCCTGAAGCGCAGTCAGACAGGTTCCTGCTTAAGATAAAGGTCGCATACCCGACGCCGGAGGAGGAGATCGAGATAGTGGACAGGTACACGAACCAGCTGTCAGAGCCCAAATTAAGGAAGGTGCTGAACAAGCAGCAGCTGCTCCATCTCCAGCAGGTAACAAGGCAGATACCCATAGCAAATGACATCAAAAAAAGGGTGGTTAATATTATCAATGCAACAAGAACAAGGAAAGAGCTGATACAATACGGGGCATCGCCTAGGGCGTCGATTGGCCTGATACTGGCCTGCAAGGCAAGGGCGCTTATCAAGGGAAGGAACCATGTAAGCTCTGATGATGTCAGCACGATGAGCTATCCTATCCTGAGGCACAGGATAATACTTAATTTTGAGGCAGAGAGAAAAGGGCTGACGACAGATGATGCAATCAAGGAGCTCCTGAACAAGGTCAGGTGAAAGGAAAATGATAGATACATCCTTCTTATCACAGCTGGACAAGTTCAGCCTGGTGGTCAACAAGAGGGTGACCTCTAACTATGCAGGGCCGAGGAGGAGCATCGCCACCGGCAGGGGGCTGATGTTCAAGGAGCACAGGATATACGCTCCCGGCGACGACATAAGGAGCATAGACTGGAAGGTATTTGCAAGGACAGACAACCTTTACGTGAAAACCTATGAGGAGGAAAGGAACCTTACAGTCCATGTCATAGTGGACTACTCTGCGTCGATGAATTTCGGAAAGGCGACAAGAAAGTTCGATTATGCATCTATGCTTGGGATAGGATTCGCCTACCTGGCCATGAAGGAGAACGAGAAATTCCAGTTCTCAACCTTCTCAGACAACCTGAGCGTATTCCAGCCAAAAAGGGGGATGGGGCAGCTGATAGCGATGGTCGACCACCTGAATTCAGTAAAGACAAAAGGGGCCTCAAGGCTGAAGGATGCGATGAACCTCTACAGGAAAATCCTCGGAAGCAGGGCGATGGTAGTATTGATATCTGATTTCCTGATAAAGAAGGAAGAGATAGACGAGGCATTATACATGCTTGGGGACCATACGATAAAGATAGTCCAGGTGCTTGACCCTGTCGAGAAGGAGCTGAACATCCAGGGGGACTATAAGCTTAAGGACAGCGAGACAGGCGCCAAGATGCGGACCAACATAAGCCCCAGGCTAAGGATGCAGTACCAGCAGATGATGGAAGACCACTCTGCGAGGATAGAAGAGACATGCAACAAGCTGGGTATGAAGTTCCACCTGATAACGACCGACACCCCGATATTTGACGCTTTTTACAGGATACTGGAGTAGCCCTAGATCCATTTCTTCTTCTTGAAAAAGAGCCACATCGCAAATATCGAGAAGACCATCAGACCGATAGCAAACGCATAGCCGTAAGGCCAGTATAATTCAGGCATTTCCCTGAAGTTCATCCCATAGATGCTTGCGATAAGTGTGGGGATCAGGATAAATGAGGCACCGACAGTCAGTGTCTTCATGATCTTGTTAAGGTTATTGGAAACAGAAGAAAGATAGGTGTCAAGGGTGCCTGTAAGGATATCCCTGTAGGTCGTGGACATGTCAATCAGCTGGATAGTGTCATTGTAGAGCGTCCTGAACTGCTTTGCCTTTTTCTTGTCGATCTCGGAGAGGTACTCCTTCTCTATAGAGGTTATGACCTCCCTGTTGGCGGACATCGTCTTGGCGAAATAGATAAGGGTCTTCTTGATCTTGAATATCTGCTGCACTGTCTCGATCTCATGGGCCTTCAAGACCTTCTCTTCGATCTGGTCTATCCTGGCTTCTATGTCGTCCAGAACCTCATAATAGATGTTCAGGATCTCATCCAGGACACGGTACACAAAATGATCCGAGCCTTTCTGGAACAGGATGCCCTTTGTCTCTATTGACTTCTCTAATTTTCTTATTGACTTTGTCTCTTTATTCCTGACAGTTATCACGCAATTGCGCTGCTTGGAAACGTAAACGAATATGGGCGTAGTGGTTATCTCCTCTTTCTCAAAAGACGCGGTCCCGAAGATAATCAGTGAGAACGGGCCGTCTATGTCAACCACCCTGGGCCTTTGGTCAATCCTAAGGGTTATGTTCAGATCAGGCAATGAGATCTTAGAGATGCCGCTTATCTCCTTCAGCTCATTCCTTGTAGGCTCGAACACATCAACCCAGGTGAATTTTGTAGGAGAAGGGATATCATTTATGCTGCCTTTTACCGCCTTATCATTCTTGTAGTTCAGGACCTTTATCATAAAGAGCAGTCTTTATTTTAAATGTATTTAAATCTTTTGAAAATTTTATTTTCAAGAGATTTAAACTCAGAAAATGCCATGCATTTTCTTTCGCATAAATCTTTTGAAAATGTCAAGGAATATGCAGGCTGAAAGGATTTAGGGAAAAATAATTTAAATACAGAAAAATACCATGGCATAATGAAGGTCTTACTGCTGTTCAAGCCAAAGACGCCAGCCGTAAATATCCAACAAAACGTGATACCAAACGGGCTTCTCTATATAGGGGCGCTTCTTTTAAGCAGGGATATAGACACATCTGTCCTTAACCTATCAGATAAAAGCTGGGAGGAATGCAGGAGCATTATAAAAAAGGAAAATCCTGATGTTGTGGGGATCAGCTGCTATACGTTCAACAGGCATGCCTGCATCAAGCTGGCAGGGATAGTCAAGGGCATTGACAGAGGAATAAAGGTTGTCTTTGGAGGGCCGCATCCTTCAATCATGCACAGGCAGCTGCTTGAGACATACAAAGACATAGACGCAGTTGTCCTTAATGAGGGTGAAATGTCTTTTCTAGAGATCGTGGAAAGGCTAAAAGAAGAGAAAACGTTCGAAGACCTAAAGGGGGTTGCCTGCAGAAAGGATGGAAAGGCCATCGAGAACGGCTTAAGGGAAACAATAGAGAATCTTGATCAGCTTCCAATACCTGCCGAACACTTCAGGTATAAAAGGATAATCACGTCAAGAGGGTGCCCGGGAAGATGCATATTCTGCGATACGCCAAGGTTATGGGGGCAGAAGGTCAGGCTGAGGAGCGCGGATAATGTCGCTGATGAGCTTGAGATGCTGAACAAGAAATACGGCCTATCCTCTTTTGTCATGTCTGACGACACGTTTACATTTGATAAAAACAGGACAATAGACATATGCAGGGAGATCATCAGGAGGGGCTTAAAGATAACATGGGACTGCAGGTCAAGGGTCAACCTCATCTGCGAGGAAAGGTTAAGGTGGATGAAGAAAGCAGGCTGTGTCACTGTAAGCTACGGCATAGAATCAGGATCGCAGCAGATAATGGACAACCTAAAAAAAGGGACTACGGCAGAGCAGATAAAAAAAGCAGCAGAGCTAACAAGAAAATACGGATTAGGCCTTAATTATTTTATTATCGCGGGCAGCCCGGGTGAAACAGATGATACGATAAGAGAGACAATGAGGCTTATTGAAGAGACAAGACCAACATCAATCTTTGCTTTTGTCATGCAACTGATGCCTGGAACTGAGATCTATGAAAAGGCAAAAGAAAGGAATCTTGTAAGGGATGAGGACTGGATAAGAAAAGAGGATGAAACTATCTTCTATACCTGTGAAAAAAGCCTTAAAGAACTGACAAGGTATGTAAGGCTCATCAATGAACTGCAGAAGGTATTCAAGGGAAGATTCCAATATAGCGAAGATGAGATAAAAGATATTGCTGAAAAAGGGAAGGGAGTGCAGGACCTTATAAATCTAGCGCACATCAAGATGAGAAACAGGAAGCCTGATGATGCTGAAAAGATAATTGATGAAGCCATGCAGTTAAATCCAGGATCGTCAGAGGCATTCATGGACAAGGCTATTCTCCTTGCTATGAGGAAGGATGAGAACTGCACTGATTTTTTTGATAAGTCAATAGAAAAAGACCCGGAGAACCTTTTGGCATACAGGAATCTGGGCCTGTTCTTATTCAGGGAAAAGAGATACAACGAGGCTGCTGGAATCTTCATGAAAGCTATCGAGATTGAGCCTGCTGATACAGGGCTGTATAACTGCCTGGGATCAGTATATGGAATACAAAATTACTACGACAAGGCCAGAGAGATGTTTGAAAAGGCATTATCCATAGAGCCTGGCAACAAAGAGGCATTGAAGAATCTAGAGGTAACTGCCGATAAAAAAAGAGGGGAGAATGAAGATTAAAAAGCAATACCTGCATATATTAATAATCATCCTTATTTGCACCATAATATACTCTAATACGTTCCTAAACGGATTTGTGTTTGACGACCAGTTTTTTATAGTGGATAACTTCAAGATAAGGTCTCTCAAGAATATCCCTTCTTATTTTTCAGAACCCAGCGTTGGCAACCTGTACAGGCCGTTAAGAAGCGTTCTTTATTCAGTTACATTCTTTTTCTGGAAATTTAATGCAGCAGGGTATCATTTAAATGCTATTATGCTACATGCAATAATAAGCATACTAGTTTATCTCATAATCCTGGAGATTGCTCCAGATAAATCATTTTCTCTTATTGCCTCCCTGCTTTTTGCAGCACACCCGATACATACAGCAAGGGTTGCAAATATGACTGCAGGGTTTGATTTATTGGGGATATTATTCTTATTCTGGGCGTTTTATAGTTATATCCTATTCAGAAAACACGGCTCAAGGAGGGCTTTTGCCTTTTCAGCCATACTTTTTATCCTCGGGCTTTTTTCGTCTGAAGAGGCTGTTGTTTTTCCAATCCTTGCTTTGCTTTATGATCTCTGCTTTGATATTAAAGGCTTTAAGATTAAAACAAGAATCAAATATTTTGGGATATATATAGCAGCCTTGTTGTCTTACCTTATAATCAGATTTTCTGTCCTGAGGCAGATTGGAAGGGCAGAGGTATATTTTTTAGGAAACCTGCAGACAAGGATACTTTCAACCATGATAATCTTTCTGAGGTATGCCTATACCCTTATCTTTCCACTAAGGCTTACTGTTGATTATTATGTCAAGGTATATGAATCAGCCTTTTCATTGAAGATAGCGCTTGCAATACTTGCTTATCTGCTGGTTATTTTCTTCTGGATAAAGTCGTATAGAAACCAGAAGGTTGCTTTTTTTTCAGTCGGATGGTTTTTTACAGCATTGCTGCCTTTTTCTAATATATTCCCTGTACATTCATTCATGGCTGACAGATACCTGTATGCAGCCTCTTTTGGTTTTATACTACTATCAACATTCCTACTTGCTAAAATACCTAACCTGAATTATTTTAATAAGGATTTTAATAAGGGCATATCAAGAGGAATCTATACAATTCTTATAGTTTTTCTGATTATATCTTACTCTTCAATAACCGTAGCCAGAAACAGGGAATGGAAAGGCGATTATGAATTATTGTCAAAAGCTGTGGAAAGGCAGCCTGAAAGCTCTGCTGCACACAATGACCTGGGCCAGGTCTACCAGGAAAAAGGAGACTATAATAGGGCATTTAACGAATATAAAACAGCAGTGATACTAAATAACAAAAACCATGTTGCATGGCTAAATCTAGGAAGCCTTTATGGGGAAATGGGCAATTATACAGGGGCTGTATATTGCATAAATAAGTCACTTTCTATATATGAATCATATAAGGCATACAATAATCTGGGGCTTATCTATGATATTATGGGAGAGCAGGAAAAGGCTGTTATTGAGCTAAAAAAGGCTATAGAATTTAACCCGTCACTGACTAAAGCCCATATGGACCTGGGGATAGTCTATGCCAAAACAGGGGAATTTGATATGGCTTTTAGAGAGTTAAATAAGGCGTTAGAGATTAATCCAAACATAGCAGACATACACTATAATCTGGGAATACTATATAAACATTTAGGTGATAAAAGCAAGGCAAAAGAGGAGTTTATCATAGCAGAGAGGCTTGAAAAGGGCATTATATGATAAAAAAAGCCTTATTTATATTCTACAATATATATATTGGAGTGGGGTAAAATAGCGTAACATTTAAATATGAAACCCGCAGATTTAGCCTATAAAGAAGCCTAAGCTATAGTAGGTTTCTTTATGTAAAGATAGCCAATAAAAAAACACTAAGGAGGTGTTTAGGACATGAAATTGAGGAAGGCAATAAAGAAAATCGTGGTTCTTGGGGCAATCACCCTATTAGGAGCTACGACACTAGTTTCTGCAGCCAGCCTGAGTGAATACCCTTCACCGTTCGTATCGGACGGGAAGTTCAGCGGTATGCTCGTGGTAGGAGACAAAGCAGCAGCAGACGATGTTATAGGAGTGAGCGACATTGCAATGAGCCTGCAGTATGCAGCTACAACAGCAGTAGGAAGTGCAACCACAACAACAACTGTCGAAGGGGATGCATGGAAGGTAGGCACTTCAAGCAAGAAGCTTGAGATGACCAACAGCCAGGCAGCTACTGTCAAAGGAAACGAGACCATAAGGGACATAATGACCTCTATTGATGAAGATGAGTTGTCAGCTTTGGCAGACGGCTCAATAACCACTGAGAAAGGCACGGCAGGATACAACCAGTATATCAATTTTGACGAAACAGCAAAAGAAGGTGGTTTTGTAGCATTCCTTGAGAATGACGAGGATGTAGCAGCTGATTTTCTATATTTTAAGAGCGGAGTAGAGATTGCAAGATACAGCCTGGAATTCAAGACATCACTGCAAAGCGATGTTGAGGACAGCACAGGAACAAAGACCACAACAGGAACTTTCCTTGGAGACATGGAAGATGAGACAATATCAATACTTGGAAAGGATTACAGCATAGTAAAGGCAAGGCGTGTCAATGCAAACGGAAACAGTGTTGAACTGACCTTGATGGGAGGCTCTGTGAAAGACTCATTAAATGAGGGTGAAACAAAAACCTATACCATTAACGGGAAAGACTACGAGGTTACTGTAACTGCCATAACAGATACAGGAACAATCTATGCCAAGTTCAACATCAACGGAGAGACAACAAGATCATTGCAGGATGGAAGCTCTGCAACATTGTCAGACGGAACAGAAATTGGAATTGCTGACATAATACCAAACGAGGCAGGGGATGTTACTCAAGACTTAGTTGAGTTCTATCTTGGAGCTGCAAAGGTATATCTAAAAGACACGTTAATAACAAATACAGGCAGCAGCAATGCATTAGAGGTCGGAAGCGAGAAGATCGATGATGCGTATGTAACGATAACAGGAAGCGATGACAACTCAACATTCAGCATCGACACAATACAAATAAACATAACAGCAGATGAAGACTATTATGTAGCTGCAGGGCATAGTGTGACAGAATACATGGATGAGCCAGAGGCATTCTTAGGCGCATGGGACATCAAGTATGAAGGCCTGGACCAAAGCATGGAGACAGAAACAGGAAAGATAAAAACGTCAGGCTCTGACCAGTATGAACTTGAGTTTGTTGACGGTGATGGGAATTCAGTAACAATTCCAATTGCATATACCAGCGCTGCAAGCACTATCAGCAGGTTTGGAGACAACAATGACGATCTAGTAATGAAAGGGACCACATCAATTGGAAAGAATGATTATGTTGTAGTGACAGACGTCAGCCAGGACAATGGAAACAGAAGGTCATATGCATTAAGGTATAAGGGAGCAGACAAGGTTGCTAGTGGAGAGACAGCTCTTGTCAAGTTCGACAACCTGGGAACAGGGGACAGGATAGAGCAGACATTTACATCCCAATTAGGGGATACACCAGATGCAACCATAAAGCTGGGAGGAGCCAGTTTTGGTGTTATAAATGCGTCTGCTGATACGGCTGATAACTTCGATGTCTTTGTGGACTTAGATGCTGATGGAACAATAAACGATAGCGATATTATCAGCATTAACACAAATGCAGGGCTGGAGATAAACGTATCAAACCGAACTAACCACGTTGTTGTGGTATTTAGTACGCCTAACAGCAACCACTATGACAACATTAAGCCAGGAATTGCTTCATTTAACATAACAGCAGACGCCAACAAACAGGTGCAGTTTAGTGAAAGTAGTGGGATTGATGAGATTAGTTGGATTTCACCTTCAGAAGAGACCAATGTGAAGTATGCATATACCAGCATGGGAACAAGGATGAAGTGGGATAACCCAACAAGCGACCCTGATGAATTGACAATAGAGTACCCAACAGAGCAGAGGCTCCCATTAGTGTACATAACAGCAGGAGCAACAAAGACAATAAGTTCTTCAGGTGAAGCAGTCGAGTCAGTAACAATAAACAAGATAGAAGTAGGAGCAACCAAATTAGCTAGCGAGATTGCTGATGTTGCAGCACAGAACCTTATCCTTGTAGGAGGGCCATGTGCTAACTCTGCAGCAGCAGAGGTTAAGGGCAACCCAGCAGATTGCGCATCCGGCTATGAAGCAGGAAAAGGCTTGATAGAGATAGTTGATACCGGAGCTGGAAACGTTGCTTTGGTCGTTGCTGGTTACAGCGCAGCAGATACAAGGGCTGCAACAACTGTAGTCGCCAATTATGAAGACTATGAGTTAACCGGCGAGGCAATGGAGGTTGTAACTGCTACAAGCACTGTAAAAGAGGTTACTGTAGCAGCTGCTGAAGAAGCTGAAACAACCACTGAAGGCGAAGAATAAAAAGGCTAAAAACCTTTTTTCTTTTTTTATTTTTTTAATATTCATTCTGAAAAAGGCTTTTATAAGAGAATAAATGATTTAGATTTTTCTACCGTATTATTTTCTAACCTCAAGAATTCCTATGCTTTGGTCTTCATATAATACCTCAAAATCCTCCTTGTACCTGACAATATAATCAAAAAGCTTGATGTCCTGCTTTACCTTTCCTACAACAGCATAATCTGCATTATAATCCTCTTTTATTATATTATAGCCCGGATCTATTCCCTGAAGTACACCCATGTATCTCTCAAATTTACTGGCATCATAAAGGTAGGAATAAGTAAGGTCAATCCCATGGGTGTATCTCAGGTTTGGTGCATAGAAGAACAGATAGTTAAATGTATAGCCGTTAATGAAAACTACTGAATTCTCAGGAAGATTATACCTTATCCATTCTGCACCATCCTTATACCAGGGAAGGAAATGGTTGTTTTTTATATGCTTATCAAGCCCTATAAGGCCTAAAACAGCTATTATGAGGAGGAATAGGACTGATATTATTGAGATATACCTTAAGGCTGTTTTTTTATGGGATTTTAAACAGGTTAAGGCCTTATTGGAAGAAAAGGCTGCAAAGAGCACTGTGAAAGGGGCAAAATACTCGTGCATCCTTCTTGTCTTTAACATGGCAATAAGGGATATCAAAGAAAGGGCAAGGAAAAAGAGCGACCTCTTATCAAGCTTCATCTTTTTGAAGGTTATATACAGAGATAGGATGAACAGGGAAAACAGGAGATAATTGAACCTGAAGAACTCCTTAAGATTCCAGGGCTTCCATTCTGTGTTATAAAGATTGCCTATAAGGTTTACCTTAAAAAGCTGGGTGTATAATAAGCTTATGTTGTTCGGAAAATAAGGGTTAAATATAAGGGCTGCCAGGACGCCTATGGCAGGATAGGCCAGGAGCTTTAGATCAATTTTCCTGCTTATCAGAGCATCAATGGTGAAATAAACAGCTATAGCAGCCAGCTGGAACACAAAGCCAGGATAGAGCCATACAAATAAAAACGAAGTAACCAGCAATGACTTGTACATCCTCTTATCAATGAAGTAGAATGTCAGGAGCAGTGATAATACTGCAAGGGGCATTGCCCTTGGAAGGAGAAACCTGTACATCAGATCTACGGAAGATACTGCATATAATGAAGTCCAGAATAAAGGATAATTAATACCGCTCTTTTCAAGGTACCAGTAGAAGAATGTAAAGCATAAAGCGGCAAACAAGGATGAGGCTATCTTTGCTCCAGGGATAAGGCCAAGGGATGTGAAAGGAATCAACAAGAGCCTGAATAAAAACTGAAGGTCTGCGTAATTTCCTGACAGGATAGATTCTGTTATGTAAGGGAATTCCTTAATAAACCCCTCATCTTTGATCCTGCCGGCCATATTTATATGAAGCCATCCGTCAAAGCCTATTATTTCATTAACCCTGAACTGCATCACTGAAATAATAACCAGGAATAAGATAAAGACAAGGAATAGGCTTTTGTTCCTCTTCAAGAAGTCTTTTAGCGGCATATTAGGGGATTATCTGCCGCTTATTTAAATTTTTTGAGTTAATGGGGGTTAGCTGAGCAGCACTGAAGTCCACATGATTTTAAAAGAACAAAGAGCAAATGCGGAATATTTATAAAGAATTCCTTAATTTTATCTGTCATGCAGTTTGAAGAGAATAATTCTATCAAAAAAATAGGGGAAGAGACTGGCTTTTTTTTCGGCATGCTGTTGTTCTGCTCTCTGTTTTATCTTATCCTGAGCATACTCAATAAGATGCCGGATTATGTAAGATATGCCCATGTAGCAACAGGGGTTATTGTCATCTACCTCTTAGGCTTAATCATAAAAGTGATCAGAAAATGAATTACATGAAACTGTTCTGGAAAGGGTTTTTAAAAGGCTCAAAAAGGTTTGGAAACAGGATTACACAGATCATAAATCTTATCCTGCTGTCTATTGTTTATTTTATCGGAGTAGGTATAACTTCAATACTTGCGAAGATATTCAGGAAGCATTTCCTTAAGATCAAGCTGGATAAGACAGCTGAATCTTACTGGGAGCCGTTAAACCTTGGAAAAAAACCGATAGAGGAGTATTACAGGCAGTTTTAGAATAATGTTTGAGGATAAAAATGAATGTTTTAGGGATATCATGCTTTTACCATGACAGCTCAGCATGCATATTAAAAGACGGAGA
>JAHWHQ010000048.1 GCA_019323195.1 Candidatus Woesearchaeota archaeon
AGATGAAGGATAAGAAATAAACTTACCGACGACAAAATACGGAAAATGGAGCATATAGACTATAAAAAACCTATTTTATTGTCGTAAAAATCAGTTTTTATCATTCATTTCGAAGGGCACTCTCAAAAAGTACATAATACCAAACTACCTTTTAAATTAAGCATTACCTCAAGAATCACTTTTCTTATCTAATGAAGCATTCTCTCACTTCTTGACAGCCTTCATCTTCTTTGTCAATGGTATCTTGGCGCCGCAGTTGCAGCATTCAACAACATAGGCCTGGACCCCCATGAAGCTTCTTCTTTTATAGGGTGCTGTGCTCTCTCCTTCCTTGCCGCAGCTTGGGCATAGGTATTTTGCTTCTAGGTTTAGTGATTCCTCATGGGCTTTCTTCTCTTCTGTAAAGCCGCAGTCAGGGCATCTGTATTCAGCTGCCCTTATCTTTACCTTGCCCTTATCTACAGGCTTGCCCATCTTTGCCTTGCTGCACTGGGGGCACGCCTTCTTGTATACCCATGCTTTTATATTACCTTTTCCCTCTTCTAATGTCCTGTTTGTAAAGTAAACTAGCTCTTGCATTGACTCTGGTTCTTTTACTGGCATGGTTTTCACCTCATATAATAGCCCTAAAGCCTCTTGACCTCTATGCTTACTGCATCGCAGTTAACCCTTATATACCTAGGGCATAAAGTGTATTCATATTTATTTTTTTTGCAGTACCCCTCTATCTGTTCTTTTTCCATCTCATTATTAAACTTTACTATTACGTTAATGCCTTTCCTGTTCCTGTGGATTATCTCGAATCTTTTCAGCTCATCCTTTATCTTGGTGTTTATATTTTTTAATGAGGCTAATCTTTTTTCCAGGCTTAGAAGCTTTTCATAAAAATCATCTCCTAGTTTTTCTTCTTTGATCTCTGTCAGGTCCAGCCATCCCTTGTCTCTTACTGCCAATAGTCCTCCACAGCCGTAGTTTAACGGCTTGTCATTGCCGAAAGAGCATACTGATATGTCCCCGTATTTAGCCTGTCTTGTCCCTATCGATCCTGAGATGTCGTTGATCAGGAGGCAGTTCTTATTTTTACATATCCTATAGACAGGCACCATATCCTGCTCTGCAGCATAGCCTGGCATTGAGTTTATGAGAAGGACTGAATCTTTACCAATATCCTTAAGCTCTTTTATGTTTAGAATGCCATAATCTGTCTTCAGCTCGATCAGCTTAAGTTTCAGCTTTTTAGGGAACTGTTTGTATGTTATCCAGCCGCCCTGGTCCTGGATAAAGACCTTTGTCTTCCCCAGTTTCTTGCCTATCCTTAATGCATAAAGGATTGCCTTGTTTCCTCTTGGAACTATCTTGATATGCTCTTTATCGGTAAGGTTCTTCAGCATGGCGTGTGTTCTTTTGTCCATCTTGTTTTTCTCTTTCATTGTCTTAATTTTTTGTCTTTAATTATTTTTTGTTTTGCGCAAGCAAAAATAATGGGTGTTCAATAAAAAAAGAAACTTTTATATATGACTTAATACTTATAGTTATTATATGGTACAAAAAAGCATCCTGATAACAAAAAGGGAAGCAGAGGTCATAAATAAGAGGCTGCAGAACAGGAAACTGACACAGCAGGACTCAAACTACCTGAGCAGGTATGTAAGGCCTAAGCTGAGGGAGATGGCGCATATAGACAGCAGGCTGTTGTTGAGCAGGCTGGAGTATAACAGGAAGATCCCGTCTATTGAGCGATATATAAAGGATTTGATTCTTAAGAATATAAAATATGTCAGCTCAATAACAGTATACGGCTCTGCAGTTTACAATAACTACAGGGATTATAATGATATTGATGTTCTTGTTACAGTAAGAAGGAAAACATGGAAGAGATTGGGGGAGAAATTACTCTTAGCCAGGAAAATACAGAAAAAATCTAAGTTAAAATTAGACATTAAAATCTATACAGACGAATATGTTTATTATTCTTATCCCAATAATATAGTTCTTATTTATGGATTAAAAGATAGTAAAACTATATATGGACTGTTAAGACATAAAAAAAATATAGAGATTAAAAAACTCTATTTAAAGATGCATTCTGATTACAGTGAGATGATACTTGATAATGTTAAAGAAGATGGAATTAGCTCTGTGTCTGCTAAAGATCTGTACTCTGCAATAAGGAATATGGCTATAATAAAACTTATTATGAAAAAAACAGTAGATAATATTCAGCTTAACCAGATATTAGAGAATGAATTGGGCAAAAATATCATAAAAAGATTAAAAAACAACTCAAAATCAACAGTTGTAAAAGAAATAGCTTATCTTTACCTCAAGGATTTATATAATAGCACTATTAAGCTTATTAACAGCTTAAAGGAGGAAATAAAATGGGGAAAAGGCAATCGATAAAATCTTTGGCTAACTCCATTGCTCTTGTTTCAGTCCATAAGATATTAGTAAAATATACAAATAAACCGGAATCTAAAAAATATCTTGAAGATGAGGTAGATATTTATTCATTGGAGGCTTCCGAGAAATCAGAAGAGTATAGCTGGAAAAGAGAAGAGCTTAAGAATATGGAACTAAGGGCAATAAGAATAACAAGGAATAAATTAATAAATAAATATCCTGATATAAGCCTAAGTGATGAAGAGGTAAGGAAATTTGTTATTGATTCAATGCAGGAATTATCTTTACAATGACCTACTATGACCAGATCTCAGAGGGCTATGAAGAACTCCATAAGGAAGAGCAGCTGAAAAAGGTTGGGCTGATAAAAAAACATCTGAAGCTTGATCCGGATGACAAGCTGCTTGATGTAGGCTGCGGCACAGGACTTACAACAGAGCCGTGGAGATGCAAAAGGTACGGCATTGACCCTGCGCCTAAGCTGCTGGAAAGGGCAAGAAGCAGGGAGAAGATAGAATATAAATTAGCTCCTGCTGAGTCTATCCCTTACCCTGATAATTTCTTTGATGTTGTTATTTCTATTACAGCCATACAGAACTTCCAGGATATTGAGAAAGGGCTGAGTGAGATTAAGAGGGTTGGAAAGGACCGTTTTGTGTTAAGTTTTCTTAAGAGGAGCAGTAAGAAAGGGATGATAGACAGATTAATAAGAAAATTATTTAAAGTGAGGGATGTTATTGAAGAGGATAAGGATATAATCTATTTTATCTAAAATGTCAAAGCTAACAGACCCAAGGCAGGTAGTATTGGTGACATGCAGGGAAGAGATAGAGATCTTAGGAAAAAATCAGGTAAAGGATAACATAATAACAATAGCATGGCACATGCCTGTCAGCTTTTCCCCCAATCTTTATGCCATATCTGTAGGGAAGACGCGCTTCAGCTGCGAGATGATAAGGAAAAGCAAGGCCTTTGTCGTTAATTTCGTTCCTGTTGAGCTGGAGAAAGCGGCCTTGACCTGCGGGACAAAGTCAGGAAGGTATGCTGACAAGTTCAAGGAGGCAGGGCTTGGGAAAGAGGAGTCTGAAAGCATAGACTGCCCTGTCATAAAGGAGGCTTTAGGGCACATGGAATGCGAGGTCATCAACGAGGTGGATGCAGGAGACCACATCATCTTTATAGGAAGGGTTCTGAATTCTGAGCTTAAGAAAGCCGGAAAAAGGCTGATGCAGAAGGAGAAGGAGTTTATTGGGGCTTGATGGTTTTTTCTTTTTTTATTGGGTTTTTCAAGGGTAAACTTTATATATCATTGGTAATACTATATAGAGTGATTTATTCAGAATAAGGGGGGTATCAATGAAAATATGCTATGCAAGCCAGTCATTTTATCCGCACATCGGCGGTGTTCCTACCTATCTCCTCAATCTTGCAAGAGAGATGAAAGAGAAGGGCAATGAGGTTGTTGAGGTTCACCTTAGGCCACAGGGCGAGGAGAGCTATGACGAAATAAAGGGCATCGAGATCCACAGGGTTCCAAAAGAGCCCATAGATACAAAAATAATGCTGGAATACAGCAGGTTCAAGGAAGCTGTCTATAAGGAATGCCATTATAACAAGAAAGGCTTTACAAAGCCTGCCCAGGAGATGGAGGGTTTCCAGGAATTCAATCAGGTGAACGAGTATTTTGGGGAAGAGATAAAGACACTGCTTGAGCAGAACCCTGCTGACATAGTGCATATCCATGACTTCCAGCTGTTGTTCGCATATAAGTATGTTCCAAGAGGAACCCCTCTCATCTTAACATGGCATATACCTTTCATAAATAATATGTCAAGAAACCTTTCTAAATTCCTTGTCAAGCACCTTAGCGAGTATGACAAGGTGGTTTTCTCTTCGCAGGATTATATTGATGCAGCAGTAAAAGCAGGGCTTGATAAGGGAAAGACAGAACTGGTCTACCCGATAGCGAATACCAACCTGTTTAAGGTATTGGATGTTGATAAAGAGAGCCTTAAGAAGAAATATAAGATTCCAAAGAGCTCAAAGGTTATCTTATGCATCCAGAGGGTAGACCCGAAATCCGGGCATGAGCAGCTTATCAGGGCCCTTCCTGATATACTGAAAAAAGTACCTAATGCAAAGCTGGTGTTTGTAGGGGGGAAATCCATGAGCAACAAGCTCTCAAAGGACAGGGAGGTTCTTATAAAAAAGGTTAACCAGCTGGTGAAAAAGCTGAAGCTTGGAAAGAATGTGATATTTACAGGAAATATCAACTATAACCTTCTTCCGGAGGTGTATAATATTGCAGATGTTGTTGCATTATGCTCTCAAAATGAGGGTTTTGGGCTGTCTGTTACAGAGGGCATGGCATGCGGAAACCCCATAGTAGGCACCAGGGTGGGAGGGATAGTGATACAGGTAAAGAACGGAAAAAACGGCTTTTTGGTTAATGTAGGGGATATAAAAGCAACAAGCGACAGGATCATAAGGATACTTACTGATGATGAGCTGAGGAAAAATATGGCAGCAAGCTCATTAAGCATAGTGGAAAATAATTTTAAGATAGAAAGAGGGATTGAGAAATACCTTATGCTCTATAATGAGGTAAAAAGGATCAAGGATGAGCTGCATGGGGTCAAATACATCAACCTTTTAGATATCAAGGGCATAATAACCGACCTTGACAGGACAATAACAGACCAGCCGCCTAAGCTGGATTTTGACCCTGCTGATTATGACACAGAGCTTCTTAAGGAGCTGAAGAGCCTTAATGTTGACTTATTTCTTGCTACAGGAAGGAACATCCATTATGTCAAGAAGCTCTGCAGCAGGTTTAAGATCTGGAAATGTGTTATTGCAGAGAACGGGGCTGTTATCTATTTCCCTAAAACCAGGAAAACAATTACTACAAATACGTTTTATATGGCCCGGGCCAAGAGGATAATAAGGGGCATGGACCTTCCGGGAACAACTATAGGAAAGGTTATTGCAAGCATCAGCATAAAAAACCTATCCCTTATAAGGAAGAAGCTTGGGAAGCTCGCAGATAGTGTTATGTTTGTTAAGAATGCTGATGAGATCATGGTCACCCCGCTGGATATTGACAAAGGGACAGGCGTGCAGCTTGCCATGCAGCAGCAGAACCTGGACATGGACAAGACGATACTTATAGGCGACGGGGAGAATGATGTTGATATGTTCCTGAATCCAGGGTTTAAGATAGCGCTGGCAAATGCAGACAAAAAACTGAAGCAGCTTGCCAACCAGGTGACAGAGATGCCCTCTACAGCAGGGATAAGGGAGATAATAAAAAAGCTTAAGGCATGAAGATGATACCAAAGCTTAACGATTACAGGAAAATTGTCGGGGAAAAGGTCATAGAAAAGATCAGGGAGAGTTCTGAGCATCTGGAAGGCAAGCATGTAGTCCATATAAGCTCTACAGCTGTCGGAGGGGGTGTTGCAGAGATACTTAATACCCTTACCTTTCTTATGAATGATATCGGGATAGATACAGGATGGCGGATACTGTTAGGCTCGCACTCTTTCTTTAAGATCACAAAAGGGATACATAATGCGCTGCAGGGCCAGAGATGGAGGATGACTGACAACAGGAAATGCGTATACCTTGAGTACTGCAAGAGGAATTCCATAATAAACCATGTAAAGGACCATGATATTGTAATCATCCATGACCCGCAGCCGTTGGCGATGGTGCAGGAGTACGAAAAAAAGACAACATGGCTTTGGAGGTGCCATATCGATATATCCAGGCCGGATGCTGAGACAATGCGGTTCCTGCTGCCTTTCATAAAGAGGTTTGACGGGATGGTAATATCGTCAAAAAAATTCAGGATAAGGAAGCTGAGGATCCCGCAGTTCATGATCCCTCCAAGCATAGACCCATTGTCGCAGAAGAACAAGAAGATCAGCCATAGCAAGGCAAGATGGCTTTTGTCCAGGAAAGGCATTGATCTTGACAAGCCGATAATACTCCAGGTCTCCAGGTTTGACCCCTGGAAGGACCATATGGGCGTTATAAAGATGTATGAGAAGATAAAAGAAAAAGAGGACTGCCAGCTGGTCCTGATGGGGGATATGGCATCAGATGATCCCCAGGGCCCTATGATATACCATAAGGTTAAGCAGAAGAGCGAGCAGATAAAGGGCATAAAGCTCATAACAGAGAAGAATGACATACTTGTCAATGCTCTGCAGCAGGAAGCAGATTTAGTGTTCCAGAACTCGATCAAGGAAGGCTTTGCCCTGACAGTTTCAGAGGCGTTGTGGAAAAAGACGCCTGTGCTTGGAACGCCTGTCGGGGGCATACCCTTGCAGATAAAGGACAGAAAGACCGGCTTCCTGATAAAAAACAGGAAAGACGGCATAAACAAGGCTTTGAGGCTTCTGAAGGATGAGAAGCTAAGGAAGAAGATGGGCAATCTTGGCCATGAGCATGTAAAAAAGAACTTCCTTATAACAAGGCATCTGCAGGATTATGTTGACCTGTTTAACATGTTCTATCCTAAGCCAAAAGCAAAAGGCATATAGTGAAGAAGGTAAAACATACCCAAAACCCAGCTTCATCCATAAAATCCTTCGGGGTTGCCATCGGCTCGCTTGGAGCCTGTCATTTATTTAAGGGCGGCCCCTCCCCGTAAGGGGCATCACCCTCCGCCGAGGATGTGCAAGGGAATGCATCGCTCGCAAGATTGATGGCAACCTTCATTTTATGGATGAAGCCAAAAAACCCAAAAAATATATAAATAAAGATAAAGATGTTCTTATCGAGGTGATTTTATGCCGGAAGTACTGGTCGTTTTTGGCTCTGGCTCGGATGAGCCGTTCTATAAGGAGATAGTAAAAGGTCTGCAGAAGGAAGGCATTGATGCCGGATTGAGGATAAGCTCTGCCCACAGGACACCTGAAGAGCTTGACAGGATAATAAAGACAGGATCAAGGATGATAATTGCAGGTGCCGGCCTGTCAGCAGCATTGCCGGGTGTTATCGCCTCTAAGACCATAAAGCCTGTTATTGGCGTCCCATGCCCGGGAAGCTACCAGGGCCTTGATGCTTTGCTTTCTGTAATGCAGATGCCTTCTGGCATACCTGTACTGAGCGTCGGCATAGGCCAGACAGGGATGGCAGTCAGGAATGCAGCCAAGATATTAAGGAACTACACATCTGTCAACCTTGTGAGCGATGCCCCAAACGAGGCAGTAGGCAAGGCTGAGAAGGTCTTTGCGGAATTTGACATCCCTGTCAAGAGATCAGAATCCATTGAAGATGATGCTGTAAATATAGAGTTTGTCTGCCTGGACGAGCCAATACCTGAAAAGGAGGCATTGGTCATATACTGCCCTGTCATGCCAGGGGATGATGACAAGGCAGAGGCTGCGTTAAATATCTTAAACCACAGCAGTCATGGCCTGTGGGTCGGGCTCAATAACGGGAAGAATGCTGCCCTTGCTGCTATAGAGATCCTTAATTTCAATGATAGCTATACCCTGAAGCTTAACCAGTACAGGGAAAAGATGAAGGAAAAGGTGAAAGAGAGCGACAGGAAGATCCAGGATGCTTTATAGTGCAGAAGGAGAAAATTCTGCCGGCATATAATAAGTATAGGATGATAACAGGGGGTGTATATTATGTTGTCGGATGATAAGATAAAGGAACAGGTCGGCTTTACGCTTAAAGAGACTGGTTTTGAAGGCCTTGGCAAGAGATATAAAGGGAAGGTGAGGGATGTTTACATCGGACAGGATAAGATATTCCTTATAGCGACAGACAGGCAGTCTGCATTTGACAGGATCCTTGCAAGGATACCCTTTAAGGGCCAGGTCCTTACACAGACGTCAGCATTCTGGTTTGAGCAGACAAAGGATATCATCCCAAACCATGTGATTGATGTTCCTGACCCTAATGTCGTGGTGTGCAAAAAGCTTAAGGTCTTTCCAGTGGAGGTTGTTGTCAGGGGCTATATAACAGGCGTTACAAGCACCTCTGCATGGACAGCCTATTCCAAAGGAGAAAGAGAGTTCTGCGGCAATGTTCTTCCAGATGGGATGAAGAAAAACCAGAGGTTTGAGCTGCCGATAATAACCCCAACGACAAAATCAGATGAGCATGATGAGAAGATATCTGGTGAGGAGATAGTTAACAGGGGTTTGATGGCAAAGGAGCAGTGGGATGTTGTATCAGAAAAGGCATTGAGGCTGTTTGAAAGGGGGACAGGGATTGCAGAAAAGAACGGCCTTATCCTGGTAGATACTAAGTACGAATTCGGCTATGATGAGCAGGGGAACATCTTCCTTATAGATGAGATACACACGCCTGACTCCTCAAGGTTCTGGCTCAGGGAAACATACGGGGAAAGGTTTGCAAAAGGTGAAGAGCCGGAGAATATCGACAAGGAGTTCTTAAGGCTGTGGTTTAAGGAGCATTGCGACCCTTACAGGGATGAGACCCTTCCTGAAGCCCCTGAAGAGCTTGTTGTAGAGCTTAGCAGGAGATATATAAGATTGTTTGAGATGATAACAGGGAGAGAGTTTAAGGCAGATGTCGGGGATGTCAAGGGAAGGATTGAGAATAATCTTAGGGAGAAAGGCTATCTCTAGTTCTTGGCATTTAAAAAAACGGAGCATTTAAATACATTCATTACCTTGATTTATATTAAAACAACAAATCCTTTTAAAAAATGAACTTCAAGCAGACAGCGATAAAGGCAGCAGAAGAGGCTGGCAGGATACAATTGAGCTATTTCGGGAAGGACATAGGGAAGGAGAAGAAAAAGGATGACAGCTTTGTAACAAAGGCAGACATAGAGAGCACCAAGGCAATAAGAAGGGTTATTCTTAACGAATTTCCTGAACATAATATCATCTGCGAGGAGCTTGGCGGGTCTAATAAGAAATCAGACTACAGGTGGATTATTGACCCTCTTGACGGTACGCATAATTTTATCATGGGCGATCCCTTATTTGGTACATCTATCGCATTAGAGTACAGGAACGAGGTTATAGTAGGTGTTGTGTATCTTCCTTTCCTTAAAAGGCTCTATTATGCTGAGAAGGGGAAAGGCGCATTCTGCAACGGAAAGCAGATTCGGGTGAGCAGTGAGGAAAACCCTAAGAGATGCCTGTTCTTGTTTGACGCTAAGATAAGGAGCAAGACAGAAAGAAAGATAAGGATACTTATGAAGCTGGCCAAGATGACATGGCGGTTCAGGGTCTACGGCGTTTCGATCTACCATAACCTGCTTGTGGCAGAGGGCAAGGCTGGCTTCAATGTTGACCACGGCTCAAAGCTGTGGGACATATCAGCAGCATTGCTAATGGTGGAAGAAGCAGGAGGGAAGGTCACTGATTTCGAAGGAAAAAGGTGGACGCCTGAGACGCATGATTATCTTGCATCCAACGGAAAGGTCCATGATAAGATCCTTGAGGTTTTGAGGAAGTAGGTTCTAGAGGATAAGCATTATGCCTGTCACCAGCAGTATGACGGCTATTGTTCTCTTGAACAGAACCTCGTTTATCTTGAGATGCGCTTTTGAACCGAAAAACAGCCCGATAAACAAAGCAGGTAAAAGGATGAGTGAAAGCTTAAAGATTTCAAATGTTGTTACTCCCCTTAATACATAGAGCATATTTATCCAGACAGCATTAATAAGGAAGATTATGTTTAATGTCGCCCTGAATTCCTTCTTTTTTAGCTTATTCCCAAAATATATCGCAAGCGGCGGACCATCTGTAGTGAACATACCGCCTAAAATTCCTGCAATAATTCCTGCAACTGCTCCCCACCATTTTTTTATATTCTTGAACGTTTTATTAAAAAAGATCTGAATTGAAAATAAAATTATTGCAATTCCTAAAATAATCTTTAATAGATCTGAGCCATAACTTACCAAAAAATGGGTCCCGATAAATGTGCCAATCATAACAAATATGAGCACAGGAACGAATTCCTTCTGGATCTGCTTTTTCGTAATGTGAAGTAAGGACAGCCCTGAGACAATACTTAATATAGCTGCTATCGGAACAACAAGTTTGATATCTAAAAATAATGATAGCAAAGGAACAAGGATTAATGAATTGGCAAATCCAGTCATGCCCCTGATAAAAAAAGCAGCGAAAACTATTAAACTAGCTATGATTACTATTGAGATAAGATTCATTTTACATAATTAACCAGGCTTCCAATGCCCTCAATCCTGGCCTCTATCTTATCGCCCTTCTTCATCGGGCCTATGCCGCTCGGTGTGCCGGTTGAGATTATGTCGCCGGGGTTTAACGTCATCACCTTTGAGATGAACGAAATTACCTCTTCAACCCTGAAGATAAAGTTGGACGTGTTTGAATCCTGCTTTAATTTACCGTTAAGGAAGCTTTGGATCTTAAGGTTGTTTGGATCTAGGTTTTTTACTACCTTAGGGCCTATCGGGCAGAAGGTGTCAAAGGATTTTGCCCTTGTCCATTGCCTGTCAAGCTTCTGGAGGTCCCTGGCAGTGACATCATTTAAGCATGTGAAGCCTTCGATATGTTTCATGGCTTCACTTTCCTTTATGTCTTTTATCCTGTCTTTTATTATTACTGCCAGCTCTGCCTCATAATCCACCCTTTTAGAGATCCTTGGATAGATTATCTTTTCCTCAGGACCTATCAAAGAAGTCAAGGGCTTCATAAAGATTATAGGGTGATGCGGGGTATTCATGCCAAGCTCTTTTGCATGGCAGCGGTAGTTCAGGCCAACGCACACTATTTTTGTTGGCTGGTGTTTTAGGAAAGATATCTTCGGCATCTTATCAGGATTAACTCATATCTTATTATTTAAAGCTTTCTCTGTTCTTATCCCATAATAGTAAAAAAAGCAAGATTTATAAATCATGTTTTACCTCTGATAAGCTATGAGCGAAGATAATGATTCCGCAATTAGGCGTAGAGAATTTTTTAAGTATCCTCTTAAAGTATTAGGTTCATTGATGATGTGGGGTTTTTGCTGGGAAATCTCTAAATTGCTTTTATCTAATATCGAACATAATAAAGAAAAAGGTTTTACAGTTATTCAGAAGATTCCTAAAAGAGAGTGTGATTGTTTGGAAGATGTTTTAGCGCCTTCAGGAAATAAACCTATTATTGAGGATGGAACTCAAATAGTCAGACCCCGTCCTTCAGATTTTCCAGAGATTTCCTATATGTTCTCCAGATATATTTTTGGCCTTATTAATTTATATGAGGGGGATAGCAGCAATATCATCATAGTTAATAAGGAAGGATTCTTTTTATCACCTGCCCATGGAATATTTAAGGGCATTCTACTGGCGGATCCTGGAAATTCTTTTTATTACGATCCTCTCCAGAATACAATCTTCTCAGGTGAGATTCTGGCTTATTCTGGAATACTTAACCTGGCATTAGGAAAACTGGATAAGGGCATACCTAATCACCCAACAACTCACCTTGCACGTGAAACCATATCAAACGGAGAAGGATTGTATGTATTGGCATATGATAATAACGCCAAGATTCAGGATTTCTTTAGGACTGCTTTCTCTTTATATCTAGCAAACCGAGGAAGCTCAGTGCAACTTCCAGAACGTTATGCTATGAATCTGAAACTATTTGATCCGTGCCTAATAGAAGCTGTAGCTTTTACTAAATATCAATATCTAAATAAGAGAACTGGAGGTTATGAGGAAAGGAGAATACAGGAAATTGAGCAATTAAAAAATTTTGAGTGTGGACTTTTTAGTGAATTAAGGGATAACCAATTAGGAAGTCCTGTATTTAATTATGCAAGTGATCTTGCAGGCTTAACTATAGCATCTATTGGCACTGATTTTCCAGCATTTCACTTTGATGATAGGCCAGTACCAGTATCTTTAGTTGTTGGCGCTAATTCAATTAGAGGCTTTATCAAAGAGTATATGGATAAGAATTATAAAAAATGATTATTTGATTTTTTCTTTAAGGGATAATTGTTATTTCTTCTTGAACAGCTTCCTTATCTCTTCCCCTGTAATCTCTACCTGGTGCTTTCCGATGTTTTCCCTGCTTTCCTTGAGGAACGGTATGCCTTTCTTGTATTCCTCAATCCATTCCTTTGCAAATTCGCCGTTCTCAACCCGTTTAAGGGCCTCTTTCATCCTTTCCTTTACCTCAGGGCCTATTATCTTCTTTCCTACTGACCACATGCCGTATTCAGCAGTGTTTGAGATGACCTCTGCCATCCTTTTTATCCCGCCCTGCCATACCAGGTCAACTATTAATTTCATCTCATGGACGCACTCAAAATATGCCATCTCAGGAGGGTAGCCTGCCTCTACCAAAACCTCAAACCCGTTTTTCATCAATTCCACTAGACCGCCGCACAGGACAGCCTGCTCTCCAAATAAGTCTTCATATGTCTCCTGCTCGAATGTGCACTCTAAGATACCTGCTTTTGTGAAATGCATTGCTTTTGCAAGTGCTAATGCAGTGTCTTTTGCCTTTCCTGAAGCGTCTTTATGGACAGCTACCAGTGCAGGGACACCAAAGCCTTCCAGGTATGCTTTCCTTTCCTCTGTGCCTGGCGCTTTTGGGGCTACCATTATGACATCAACATCCTCTGGCGCAATTATCCTTTTGAAGCAGATGTTAAAACCGTGGGAGAAGTATAATGTCTTTCCTGCCTTCAGTTTTGGCTTTATCTGCTTCTCATAGACCTCTGCCTGTATCTCGTCAGGAAGAAGTATCTGGATGATATCGGCTTTTTCTGCTGCCTCATCTATTGTGAAAACCTCAAACCCGTCATCCTTTGCCTTCTGCCAGCTTGGGTTCTGCTTATCGCCAATAATCTCTGTTTCACCAATGATAACATTAACGCCTGAATCCTTGAGCATATTTGCCTGCGCAGCTCCCTGCGCTCCATATCCAATGGTAGCTACGGTCTTTCCTTCAAGTATGCTGTCGTTTACATCCTCATCATGCAAGACTTTCATAGTATCAACCTCCATGTGTTTATTTTAGGGAATAGTTTGGGATATATAAAGTTAACCTAAAAAATGTTTTATAGGGATTATCGGTTATTTTCCAAGCTGGTGCATTAGAAGAGCACAAATACCAGCATAAGCTGTAACTGCAGTCATTTTGCCTGCTATGTATGCTTTACTTGATTCCCAGCCAGTTGTATCTCCTAACCTCATGCTTTCGTATAGTTGGATAGGGATTCCGTTAATTGTCCTGCTGATCAAATCGGCTATTCCTAATGGAATTTCAACAGCAGCTTTACTCATACCATAAAGATATTTAATTCCCGATTTTGGTTCTATAACATCACTGATATTTTGTTCGTCAGTTTCCATAATGACATTGTAGGGGTATTAGTGCATTTATTTAAAACTTTCTCGCATTTTTTTGTTTTAGCAGGATATTTTATCGCAAATAGCAATATTTATAAGGATAATGATATATTTTTATATCTACATCTGGTAAAATCCTGTAATAGAGGTGTATCCTATGGCGATAAAAGAGCAGCTGAAAAAGATAAAGGATAATTGGCTTCTTGTTGTCTTAGTTCTGGTCTTGCTTCTGTTCTCATCTGCAGGCATTAGGCTGTTCCAGGCCGGAAGTTCATTTCAGGCCTATGGAAAAGGCATTCCAAGTATGGCTGGCATGGCATTTGATGAGGCTGCTGAAATGGAGTATGCCTCGGCAAGGGTTAGTGCATCCGGCATCTACCCGCCTTCTGAGGATTTTTCTCCTGATGTTGATAACAGGATAATCACCAAGACATCCAGCCTTTCTACTGAGGTCAAGAGGGGTACGTTCCATGAGGCAGAATCAAGGCTGAAAACTGCAATAGAATCTTCAGGCTCTTACCTTCTGAATGAGGATGTCAACAGGTACGGGACTGCAAAAAGGCCGTATTATCATGGAAGCTACCAGATAAAGGCTGACACTGAAAAATATGATGATCTTATTGCCAAGCTGAAAGAGATGGGCGAGGTCACTTTCTTTAACGAAAACCAGAGGGACATTACAGGGCAGTATGTAAATACAGGGATCGAGATAGAGACCGAGAAGGCAAGGCTCAGGCGTTATGAGGAGATGTACGAACAGGCAGAGGATGTTCCTGATAGGATAGAGCTCAATGACCGAATCTTTAACCAGGAAAGAAGGATAAAGTACATGGAGGATTCGCTGGAGAACATGGACCTGCGTGTGGAGTACTCCACCATATTCTATTCTATGGTTGAGAAGCAGTCTGAATATGCCGATATAGCCTTTATCAAGTTCTCACAGGTCATAAGGAACCTGGTTAACAGCCTTAATTCCCTGATAAGCCTGGTCTTTGTTTTATTGCCATGGCTGATTGCAGGGCTGATAGTCCTGTTTATTGTCAGGGCTGTTAAGAGGAAAAGGTGAGTGAGATATTACCCTAAGTTATTTATACTCTGAGATATTCTAAACTATAATGAAACTAAAATCTTCATCAAATTTGTTGTATGGAATTGTAATAATATTATTTATATGGGCTATTTTTTCATTTTGGGGTATATTCTCTTTCATAGCAGAAGCAGAATATCATTTTCAAGAACCTTATGTGATAGAACCAACTAGAGGCATAGATTATATTATATCTATTGATTTCAAATCTAAAGGTGGATTTATTGCAGGAAAAAAGATAGATGCAGATATAGAAGTTTCAAGAGGGATAGGTAAAAAATTTGTAAGTGGTGAGAACCGTATTTTTATTGGTAATTTTGGAACTTCGTATGCTTATCCTTTATCAAAAGAAGAGAAAGGAGTTTATTCAGGAGGTATAATAGAATTGACCCTGACTGAAAATGGTGAAAAATTAGTTGGTTCAGATTCAATTTTATTTAGTAGGCCTGGAGAATATCCAATATATAGTGCACTAACCTTCTTCACTGAAGATGGTAGAATTACAATTCCAAGTGAGAATAAAATACCCATTTCCCGTCCAGAAGTTTGGTTAAGTATAGAGCAGAATAATAGAATCTTTTCATTGACCCTAATAATTTTGGCACTTACACTTATTTCACTTTATTATCAAAATAAGAAATAAATAATACATTGACAGAATATTTTTGTTCTTATAGGTGGTATTTTATTTAATCAGAGATTATACAAAAAACTCCTTGGTTCTGATTGTAAGATCAAACAAACAGCGGCAAAAATACCAGCGCAACTATGCTTATCAGCTTTATCAGGATGTTTAAGGCAGGCCCGCTTGTGTCTTTGTAGGGGTCGCCTACTGTGTCGCCGACAACTGCCGCTTTGTGAGCGTCTGAGCCTTTCCCTCCGAAATGGCCCTCTTCTATGTATTTCTTGGCATTGTCCCATGTTGCTCCTGCATTGGCCATGAAGACAGCCATAAGAAAGCCTGTAACTGTCGCTCCTGCCAATAGCCCTCCAAGAGCCTCTACACCCAGGAAGAACCCTACCAGGATTGGCGTTAGTAAGGTTATCACTGTCGGAAGGACCATCTGCTTTAATGCAGCGCCTGTCACTATTGATATGCACTTGTTGGAGTCGGGCTTTGCCTTTCCCTGCATCAGGCCCTTTATCCTCTTGAACTGGCCTCTGACCTCGATAACGACAGACTCTGCTGCCTTTCCGACAGCCTTCATGGAAAGCGCTGAGAAGATGAATGGAAGGACGCCGCCTATGAATAATCCTACAATGACTGCAGGGGTTGTTATGTCGATGACTGTTGTTTTTCCTGTGTATTCGGCAGCTACCTGGGTGAATGAGGCGAACAAGGCCAAGGCAGTGAAGGCTGCTGAGCCGATGGCAAAGCCTTTTCCTATAGCTGCTGTTGTATTTCCTACTGCGTCCAGGCTTTCGCACCTTTTCCTTATGTTTCCTCCTATCTGCGCCATCTCTGCTATGCCTGCAGCATTATCTGCAACAGGGCCGTAGCAGTCTGTTGCAAGGGTTATGCCCAATGTTGAGAGCATCCCTACAGCTGCTATGGCTATGCCATACAGGCCGGAGAAATAGAAAGAGATAAGTATTGCCGCGCAGATTGTAACAACAGGAATCACAGTAGAAAGCATCCCCACTGACAATCCCTGTATTATGTTAGTCCCTGCCCCTGTTTTAGCAGCCTCTGCAACCTCCTGTGTCGGCCTTTTGCTGCCTGTAGTGTAGTATTCTGTCGCCAGGCCGATGATGATTCCTGCTATAAGGCCTGAAAGCATTGCATAGAAGACATCAAGGCCGCTGGAGTTTGGGATGATATACTTTATGACCAGAAATGAGAGGACTGCCATTATGGCTGTTGCTGCCCATATCCCCTTGTCAAGGGCGTGCTGGGCCTTTCCTTTTGTTACCTTGACGAAATATGTGCCTATTATTGATGATACTACGCCTAATGCGGCCAGTATTAAGGGCAGGACAACATATCCTTTTGCTATCCTTGTTGTTATCATGATTGTTGTTCCGATGACCATCGCTGCTATTATCGAATCCACATAGCTTTCAAACAGGTCAGCGCCCATGCCTGCTATGTCCCCTACATTATCCCCAACATTATCAGCAATTACAGCAGGGTTCCTTGGGTCATCTTCAGGTATTCCTGCTTCCACCTTTCCTACTAGGTCTGCTCCTACGTCAGCTGCCTTCGTATAGATGCCTCCGCCTACCCTTGCGAACAATGCTATGCTTGAAGCTCCAAACCCAAAGCCGTAGATTATGCTGGGATCGCCGAAGATCATGTAAAGCAATGCAACGCCCAACAGACCTAAACCGACAACCGTAAGCCCCATCACAGTGCCTGATGAGAAAGCGATGCTAAGCCCCTCATGCAGGGACTGCCTTGAGCCTTCTGTTGTCCTGCAGTTGGCTTTTGTAGCGATCCTCATGCCGATGTTGCCTGCCAGGGCAGAGAATATCGCGCCGATTATGAAGGCTATCGCAATCTTAAGCCCTATGAAGACAGACAACGCGATTACCGCAACTATAACAAAGATCGATATTATGGCATACTCTTTTTTCAGGAAAGTAAGGGCGCCGTTATGTATCAGGTCAGAAAGCTCCTCCATCCTCTCGTTTCCCGGAGATTTTTTATTCACCTTAAAAGCCTGGTACACTGCAAAGAGCAATGCAAAAATGCTTATCACTATTATTGTTGGTAAAATCATGTTCCCACCTCAATGATTCGAAATCGAAGAAGTATAAAAAGATTTCTAAAATGAGATTTCAGTTTCATGAAAACCTTATCTCATCATCAGCTTTATCACATCAATCATCCTGTTGCTGTAGCCCCATTCGTTGTCATACCAGCCCACTACTATGAGGGAATTGTCAACGCATTCTGTCAGCTGCGAGTCAAACAGGCAGGAATGCGGGTTGCCGATGACGTCTGTCGAGACCAGGGCCTCGTCCGAGAACTCGATAATGCCCCTGAATTTAGTCTTTGACATCCTCTTGAAAATGGAATTGACATCCTCTGTCAGGCAGGTGCTGTTTTTCTTCTTCAGCTCTGCAACGAAATGGCATAATGAGGCGTCAGGGGTAGGAACCCTTATAGCAGAGCCGATAAGCTTTCCCTTCAGCTCTGGAATAACCTCACTTATTGCCTTTGCAGCGCCTGTCATGGTAGGGACCATGTTCAGGGCTGCCGCCCTCGCCCTCCTAAGGTCCTTATGCGGGCCGTCCAGTATCCTCTGGTCATTTGTATAGCTGTGTATAGTGGTCATGACGCCGCTTATTATGCCGTAATTGTCGTTTATCACCTTTGCCATAGGGGCAAAGCAGTTTGTTGTGCATGAGGCGTTTGAGACAATATCTTCATTATTATATGTCCTGTCATTGACGCCCATGACGATCTGCTTTATCGGCTTGTCGCCTTTAGGAGGCGCGGATAGAAGCACTTTTTTTGCGCCTGCCTTAAGGTGCATCCTGCATTCATCATACTGCCTGAAAAAGCCTGTGCATTCGACTGCAACATCGACCTTTAGCTTTTTCCATGGAAGCCTTCTGGGGTCTTTTTCCGCTGTTACTTTTATCTCTTTGCCGTTTACTATGATAGAATCCTTCTTTGCCTCAAGTTTACCCTGGAATTTGCCGTGCACCGAATCCCATCGCAGGAGGTGCGTGAGCGTTGCAGGGTCTGTGAGGTCGTTTATCGCGACAAACCTTATGTTCTTATTGTTTATGCCTGCCCTGAGGATAAGCCTTCCGATCCTTCCAAAGCCGTTGATTGCTACATTTATCATGATATCACCTTTTTTATTCATCTGCTTTATTTGCCTTATTTAAATTTTTCGAACCGCATAACCTGCATTTTCAACACATCCTTAAACTACAGTAACATTTATAAACAAAAGCTCTTTTCCGAATAAGAACAATGAAACTTCCAAAGATGATAAAACGATACTGTAAATACTGTAAAAAGCATACTGAGCATAAGGTTGCGCAGACCAAGAGAGGCAGCCCCAGAAGCATGAGCTATGGAAGCAAGGTAAGGGCCAGAAAAAGAGGGGTAGCAAGGGGGATAGGCAACCGGGGAAGGTATTCCAAGAAGGCCATAACCAAGTTCAAGATGACAGGGAAGAAGATGACAAAGAAGACAGACCTGAGGTATACATGCAAGGAATGCAAGAAAACCCATGTCCAGAGACAGGGGATAAGGGCCAAGAGGGTCGAGTTTGTGTAAGGTAGATAAAATGAGAGAAATGAAAGAACCTGAAAGCAAGTTCATAAAGGTAAGATGTCCGAAATGCAAGAATGAGCAGATAGTTTTCGGCAAGGTAAGCTCAGAGGTGAACTGCCTTGTATGCAGCAAGAAGATAGTAGAGCCTACCGGCGGAAAGGCAAAGGTTAAGGCAAGGATCCTGGAAGTTTTAGAGTAAAATGCTACTTAAGAAAGAAGGTTTTCCAGAAGAAGACGAGTTTGTTCTTTGTACCACAACAAGCATATTCCATCATGGCGTATTTGTCAACCTGGATGAATACGGCAAAGGCGGCATGATACATATCTCTGAAGTGAGCCCGGGAAGGATAAGGAATATAAGGGACTTTGTAAGGGAAGGCAAGAAGATAGTATGCAAGGTTCTAAGGATAAACGAGGAGAAGGGGCATATCGACCTAAGCCTGAGAAGGGTCAACGAACGGCAGAAAAAGGAGAAGATCAACGAGATAAAGCAGGAGCAGAAGGCAGAGAAGATAATAGAGTTTGTGGCAAGGAAGCTCGGCACTGATGTCAAGAAGCTTTATGATGAGATCTCCCCTAAGATATTTAAGAAGTATTCTTTGGTTCACCATTGTTTTGAGGATGTTGCCCGGGAGAATATGTCCCTTGAGAAATTCGTCCAGGATGAGAAGACAGCAGCCCTTTTGACGGAATCCATCAAGGAAAGGATGAAGCCGGTTGAGGTTTTCATAGGGGGGGAACTGAAGCTGCACTCCTACTCTGAAAACGGCGTGGAGATAATAAAGACTGCTTTGAGCAAAGGGCTGGAAAAGCCAGATGTCACTATAATGTATGAAGGGGCAGGAAGGTACAAGATCAGGGCAAAGGCAGGCGAATATAAGGATGCTGAAAAGATCCTTGAAAAATCAACCACTGCTATACTTAAGTTTCTGGAAAAAAACGGCGGAGAAGGGCAGTTTATAAGGTCAGACTAAGGCATAAGATAAGGGTTTAAATGAAACATATTCTTAGGTGCAGGGCATGCGGGGCCTATACTATGCATGAGAAATGCCCTGGATGCGGCCAGGAAGCAATAAGGCCGATCCCGCCAAAGTACTCCCCGCTTGACAAGTACGGCAGCTACAGGAGGAAAGCTAAATTACAATCACTGAAAAAGGCCAATCTAATATGAGCACATGGAGAGTAGATACGCTTGGAAAAAAGCCGAAACTTAGCAGTCCGATATTTATAGAAGGGCTTCCGGGAATAGGAAATGTGGGCAAGGTAGTTATGGACTTCATCGTTGACGAGCTGAATGCCAGGAAGCTGTACGAGATCACGTCCAAGACATTCCCGCATTCTGTTTTTGTCAATGAGGATAACCTGGTGGAACTGCCAAAGATAGAGATATTCTACAAGAGATGCAACGGCCATGACCTTCTGCTTATGGGAGGGGATGTGCAGCCGATAGACGAGGTCAGCTCTTATGATTTTTCTGAGAAGGTTCTTGACCTGGTTGGTGAGTTTAATACCCAGGAGATCATTACAATAGGAGGGATTGGGCTGGCAGAGATACCGAAAAAGCCCAAGGTTTACTGCACAGGGAATTCCAAGGCTATGATCCAGAGGTATAAGAGCAGGAACCTCCATAGCAACCTTTACGGTGTTGTAGGGCCGATTGTGGGAGTTTCAGGCCTGCTGCTGGGCCTTGCTTCGAGGAGAAAGGTTGATGCTATAGCCTTACTGGCCGAGACATATGATCATCCTATGTACCTGGGAATTAAAGGCGCAAGAGAGGTATTGAAGATATTAAATGAAAAGCTGAGCCTTGACATCAACATAAATAAGCTGGAGAAGGAGATAGCCTATATAGAAAGGCAGATAATGAAAAGGACTGAGGAGCTGGGCAATGTCTCCAAGAAAGGCTCATTAAGGAGATTCAGGAAGGGAGAGGTTAGTTATATTGGGTAGTGGGTTTTTGGTTTTTGTTGTTAAGTATCTCTTTCAACCGCTGTAAGCTATTATCCATACTAAGGTTAATATTTAATGTCTCAAATATTTCTGAACCTGGGTCTTTTATTGTTACTTTAGCATAAGTTATACCAGATAGAGTTGTTTTTCTTTCTAAAGTCGTTATCTCATTTTCTGGATCATATTTTACTTCGATTAGTCCTGGCAAAGGCCTAGAGAGATTTTGTTCTTTTGGGTCAATTCCAGATAATATACCAAATATTGAATATTCAGACCAAGACTCTCCAGTTTCTTCTTTTTTAGCTTTCCAAATAGGTGTAACAGGCTGTTCCCCTAGTCCCTCAATATCTTGGGTTAGGCCCTCAATGGTGTCTATTGGTTTTGCATATTTCTCTTTAAATGGAGATATTATTCTATGGTGGACTCTACCAATAGGTGTAGTTGGATCCTCTGATTTCTTAATATATAGACTACTGTTGCAGTTATTGGCTTTTATGTAAGACCAATTTGCTCTATCAAGAAAAATTTCAAATGCAGGGTCACCTTTTTCTGCTAATGATTTTGCTTTTAAAAAATCCATTACATAATTCATTTTGTTATTCACCTTATATTGGCTATTAAAGTTAAAAAACACAGCTTATATATAAATCTTTGGGTTTGTAACTTCTAAATAGTAGTAATCTTTCAATATCCCTATCCTGCACCATAAACAAACTAGAAGAATATTGAAGTATTCTTTTCATCACAAGCAGCAAAAAAGATAATTATTTATATCCTTTCTTATCTCATGTTAATCGTCGTTGGAAATCCTTACTTTAAGGGGGGATTTTAAAATCTGTCCGGGGTGATAATATGAGCAATATCAAGTCGATAAAGGCAAGGGAGATATTAAGTTCCGGCTCTACTCCTTCTGTTGAGGTTAAATGCGAGCTGGAGTCAGGTTCTGTAGGCATCGCGTCTGTCCCTTACGGAGCCTCTGCAGGGATACATGAGGCATTTGTCCTTCTTGACGGGGATAAGAAAAGGTATATGGGCAAGGGCATGCTAAAGGCTGTCAGTAACGTTAATGAAATAATCGCAAAGAAGGTAATAGGTTTAGATGCCTTCGAGCAGAGAAAGATAGACGAGGCTATGATCGAGCTTGACGGCACTGAGAATAAGAAGAAGCTTGGCGCCAACGCTATTTTAGGTGTAAGCCTGGCAGTGGCAAGAGCTGCAGCTAATGAGAAGAATCTTCCTTTATACAGCTACATAAGAGAGGCTTTTGGTCTGAAGATAAAGGATTATATCCTTCCTAATCCGATGATGGTCATCATAGAAGGCGGCAAGCATTCTGACCAGAGCACCGACCTGCAGGAATATCAGATATCTCCTATTGGGAATGTTTCATTGAAAGAAAATGTAAGGTGTGGTATTGAGGTATATCTTACACTGAAAAAAGTCCTTAAGGAAAAGGGGTACAGCGTAAATGTCGGGAATGAAGGGGCATTTGCGCCTAACGGTCTGCCAACTAATGAAGCTCCTTTGGAACTTATCCAAGAGGCTATTGAGAAGTCAGGTTATAAAGCAGGGGAAGATGTTGGGATAACCCTTGATCCAGCTGTTTCTGAGATAGTGAAGGATGGAAAGTACGAGCTGAAGAAGGAAGGCAAGATGCTTACCTCAGAGGAAATGATAGATTTCTTTGAGGACTGGGTTAAGAGATATCCAATAATAACATTAGAGGATGGGCTGCATCAGGATGACTGGGAGAATTGGCCGAAACTAACGGAAAGGTTGGGAGAAAAAATTTCTATAATCGGGGATGATTTTACTGTGACGAACCCAAAAAGGCTGCAGAAGGCGATAGAGCTTAAGGCGATAAATGCCATACTGATCAAATTGAACCAGATTGGAACATTGACAGAGACTGTTGACTGCTGCATGCTTGCAAGGAAGCACGGCTTTATGACTGTTATAAGCCACAGGGGAGGAGGAGAGACAAATGATACTGCCATGATTGATTTAGGAGTGGCGGTAAATTCCGGGTTTGTCAAGGTAGGGCCTTCAAGAGGGGAAAGGGTGTGCAAGTACAACAGGCTGATGGAGATAGAGGACGAGCTAGGAGATAAGGCTAAGGTTGCCGGAAGCAGTTATAGGGATGTTGCCTGATTATGGAAAATTTTATAACTATGGGTTATTTATAATAAAAAATGAAAAAAATAATTTTAATTATCTGTGATGGGATGGGAGACCTCCCTGTAGAAGGGTTTGGCGGCAAGACGCCTTTGGAGGCTGCTTCTACGCCAAACATGGACAGGCTGGCCAGGAACGGCGCTACAGGGATCATACACGTGCTTGGGAAAGGTGTAAGGCCTAACAGTGATGAGGCCCATCTGACATTGTTTGGCTATGAAAAGAAGAAGCATCCTGAAAGGGGGCCTATCGAGGCAGCAGGTTTAGGAATAAAATTAGAGCACGGGGATATTGCTATCAGGTCTAACCTGGCTTCTGTTGATAAAGAGCTAAGGGTAAAGGACAGGAGGACAGGAAGGATCGGGGACACTACGCCTTTTGTCAGGGAGCTGGATGGGATGGTCATTGACGGCGTGAAATTTATTGTCAGGCCAGGGACAGGACATAGGGTATCCATTGTTATGAGAGGGAAAAATCTTTCGAATAGAATATCAAACTCAGATGTTCATTATGTAAGCGATACTAAGGTTGTTGAGGATTGGCTTGACCATAAGGTAAATACAATAAAGCCGTTAGATAATACCAAAGAAGCTGAGTTTACTGCAAGGGTTCTGCAGAAATTTTTAGAGAGATCTCATGAGATCTTTGAGAAAAATCAGCTAAATGATGAAAGAGAGAAACAAGGAAAGCCAAGGGGAAATTATCTCGTAACAAGGTATCCCGGCCATTACAAAAAACTAGAACCTTTTGAGGAGAAATATAACTTAAGGGCATGCTGCATTGCAGGAGCAGGATTGTATAAGGGCCTTGGCTCAATATCCGGGATGGAGCTAATCGATGTTAAAGGGGCTACAGGACTGCCTGATACTGATGTTCAGGCGAAGATCAAAGCTGCAAAGGAGCAGTTAGGAAAATATGATTTTGTTTTTGTCCATATAAAGCCTACTGACATCTATGGGGAGAATGGTGACTGTAAGGGCAAAAAGGATTTTATCGAAAAGATCGACAAGGCGATAGACAGCCTGGATAAGGAGGATGCTGTCATTGTGATAACAGCTGACCACAGCACCCCATGCAGCCATAAGGACCATTCAGGGGACCCTGTTCCTTTATTGGTTTACGGCAGGAATATCGAAGCAGACAATGTTGATAGATTTGGTGAAAAAGAGTGCAGGAAAGGAGCTTTAGGTGAACTTCTGGGCAAGGACTTTATGGAGAGGATACTTGAGCTTTCCAGATGATCAGCTCCTGTAAAACTCAGCAGCCAGCTCAGGCATTACAGAATTTATTATTATCCCTGATGAGAATTCAAAGCCTGCCCATTGGGCTATCCTTGGCGTAACCTCGATATGGAAGTGAAGATCCTCTTTTTTTGGCGAGTAATGGAAGTAGAGGTTGTATGAGAGGTTTAATTCCCTAAGCTTCAGAAGAATCCTTTTCAGTATGTCTGCCAGGTCCATCATCTCATTGTCTTCTAATTCATCAAGCCTTCCGATATGCCTCTTGGGAAAGACCCATACCTCGTAATTAAACCTTGATGCATAAGGTGCAAAGGCCAGGAATGTTTTGTTCTCAAGGCATTTCCTTCTGCTTTTTGTCTCTATCTTTATTATATCGCAATAAGGGCATCTTTTGTGTTTTTTCACTGCAGTCATCTCTTCCCTTACAGCAGGAGGGATGTCAGGAAGTGCTGTTACCTGCACATGGGAATGTATTATGGAGGTTCCTGCCTTTTCGCCGTGGTTCTTGAACACTGAGACATACTTTATGTTCTTCATCTTTTCAAGGTCGTTGACCCTTTTTTTGATGACCTCAAGAAGAAGCTTTATATGCTCTTTATCAGTGTCCCATAGCTGGATTTTATGCTGGTTGGTATCTACAATAACCTCATGCTTGCCGTAGCCTGAGGAGTGCGAGAGGAACTTCTTCATCGTTTTTATCCTTGGAGAGCCTTTCAGCTCAACAAAAGGGAACTTGTTTGGAAACCACCTCAAGGCCCATCTGCTGTTCTCTTCCACCCTTCCTGTTTCAGGAGGGGTCATGCTCTCGTTGCCGGGGCAGAATACGCATATTTTGGGTTCTGCTGCATGGTGCTTCTCTTTGTACTCTTTAGGTCTTTTAGCCCTTACAGAAGCGGCAAGAACAAACCTGTCTAGGATGTAATCCTTTCTTAGCTCTAGCATAAGATTGTCCCTTATTAAAATATATTTAAATGTTGTGTTTTAAAAAATTTTGCGTGATAAAAGGCTGCGTTCAAAATCTCGCTCCGCTTCGGGTTAGCAGCTTCAAAATCCTTAATGTTTTTATTAATAGCTGACGTTCCCCGACGGGGTCAACCCCCTTGTCAGCTTAAAGAATTATTTAATAGGATTTTGACCTTAGGCTGCTAACCTACATTTTGAACGCAGCCAAGGATAACATTTTTTAGAAATCTTTATATTGCATTGCCTAATCTTTTTATCCTGATGAAGCTGGAATCCCTAAAAAAAGACCTTCCGCATGAATTGTTCAATATCCTGGACAAAGAGGTAAAGGAATTAAGGCCTGCCCAGGAAAAGGCGGTGAAGAAAGGCCTGCTGAAAGGAAAAAGCCTTCTTGTATGCACGCCTACTGCCTCTGGCAAGACCTTGATTGCAGAGATGGCAGGCATCAGGAACATCCTGGAGGGAAAAGGAAAATTCATCTATATCGTACCACTGAAGGCCCTGGCATCTGAGAAGTTCAGGGACTTTAAGAAAAGGTACGGGGAACTCATAAGGATTGCGCTGTCCATCGGGGACCTTGATTCAGCAGACCCTTACCTGGCGGATTATGACCTTATAATAACAGTAGGTGAGAAGCTGGATTCCCTCATAAGGCACCATACGCCATGGCTGAATTCTGTCGCTACGGTTGTTGTTGACGAAGTCCATCTTCTTAACGACGTAAGCAGGGGGCCTACCCTGGAGATCCTTATAACAATACTGAAAAAACTGCTTAAGAACATGCAGCTTATCGCATTGTCAGCTACCATAGGCAACCCTGAGGAGCTGGCAGAATGGCTGGGTGCTGAGCTTGTCATAGACAGGTGGAGGCCTGTAAAGCTGCATAAGGGCATATACATTGAAGAAGAGGTCGAATTTTACTGAATGCCAAGGCTGTCAACGATAAGGGAAGAGTCAAACTCTTTAAGGTCCTGAGATTCCTGGCCTGTGCCTCGGTAGATGATCGGCTTCTTGGTGACGTAGGAGACAGAGACAGCAGCCCCCCCTTTCTCGTCAATATCCGCCTTTGAGAGTATGATGCCGTCTATTCCAATAGCCTCGTTGAAGTTCTTTGCCTGCTCTACACAGTCATTCCCTGTTATCGACTCGCCAACAAATATCTTGAGATCAGGCTTTGAGATCCTTATGATCTTCTTCATCTCATCCTTCAGGTTGACGTTGCTGTGGATCCTGCCTGCTGTGTCGATAAGGACAACATCTACAGATTTGGATTTGGCGTATTTGACAGCGTCGAAAGCCACTGCCGCAGGGTCAGAGCCGTAGTTGTGCTTTATCAGCTTGACACCAAGCTTATCAGCGTGCAGCTGGAGCTGCTCTATAGAGGCTGCACGGAAGGTGTCTGAGGCGGCAAGGACAACTGAAAGGCCCTTGTCAAGAAGCATCTTTGCAACCTTTGCTATTGTAGTGGTCTTTCCGCTTCCATTGATACCTACAAAGCAGACGACAAAGGGCTTTTTTTCCTTTACCCTCTCAATTAATGAGAATGAGTCTTCCTTTAATATTTCCCTTATGGAGCCTGCCAGGCTGCCTGTTATTATCTCCTCTATCTTTCCCCTTGCAAGAGGCTTTTCAACCACCTTCTCTGTAAGGTCTTCCTTTATCTTCTCGATGACCTCTACAGCAATGTTATTCTCCAATAAGGAAACTTCCATATCCCAGAATATCTTTTCAAACTGCTCCCTGCTTATCTTTTTTGTTGTTATCTTCTCTTTTATCGTTCCAAACAAGCCTTTTTTCTCTTCAGGCTCTTTGGTTACCTCTTCTGTTTTTTCAGGCTTTTCCTGCTTTTCTTCTTCCTGTTTTTTTTCTGCAGCACCCTTCTCCAGGGGCAGGTCAGGGACATATTTATGCAGGGCAACATCCCATCTCATAGGAGGCTTTTCATATACTGTTTCTTCTTCTTTCTTCTTTTCCTTTATTATATCCCTTTTCTTTTTTTCCGGAGTTGTCTCCTTTTCCTTAGCTATCTTCTTTTCCTTTCTTCCTTCTTCCTTTTTTTCTTCTTTCTTGTCAGTTTCTGTTATTTTTTCCTTTTCTGGAGGCTTAGCTGTAGCTTCTTCCTTTTCAGGCTCTTCCTTATCTTCTGCCTTCTCTTCTTTTTTGACAGGCTCTTCTTCCCTTATATCCTCTTTTTTAGAAAACCTCTCCTTGATCCTGGAGATAAGGCTTTTTTTCTCTTCTGCCGGCTTTTCCACTATGATCTCTTCGCTCTTGCCTTCCTCCTCTATCTTGCTGGATATATTTTTTATGCTATTCTTTAATTTTTCTTTTAAGAACTTGAACATTTTCCTATTTTGATTTAGAGATTAATTCCCTTAGCTCTTTCTCAAGGCCTGAGGCATACATGCTGATATGCTGCATCTGCGATGCAACCCTTGTGTGAAGAGCCTTGGTCTCTTCCACCTGCTTCTCCATGAGCTTTTTTGTGGATTCGATGTCCTTTACGACAACGACATTAGAACCAACATTAACAAGAAATTCCCTGTTGTTCTTCAGTTCTGCCTTTGCAAATATCCCCGGGCTTAATGGCACCAATATCTCAGTGCCGCTGCCTGTCTTTTTGAACTCTTCCAGGCTCTGGATGGTCGACATAAGCTCAATAAGCTGCTGCTCTACAAGCTGGACCTGCTTCTGCATCTCCTTTATCTGCTCCTCTGCCATCTTCATCTCCATGTACTTTTCCTGCAATTCCTTTTCGTCCTGTTTCATCTTTTACCTCACTGCTTATGGCAGCCTGATTTCCTCTTTTCCTCTATCTTCTTGTATAGGTCATCGAATAATACGCCCATCGGTGTCCCGTTGTATGTCTTTGTTATGGAATCTGCGAGCAATTTTGACAATGATATCACCTTCAGCTTTGCCATCTTTTTCTCTTTTGGTATGCTTATGGTGTTTGTCACGATAACCTCTTTTATCGAGTCAGAGCCAAGCCTTTTGACTGCATCCCCTGAAAACAGGGCATGTGTTGCAGCCAGGTATATCTCTTTTGCGCCTTCTTCCTTTAATGCCTTTGCAGCGTTTGTTATCGTCCCTGCGGTGTCTATCATGTCATCAGTTATAATGGCAATCTTGTCCTTTATGTCGCCTATTATGTTCATTATCTCAGCAACACCGTGCTCTGGCCTTCTTTTGTCTATTATGGCTATGCTTGTCCCGAGGATCTTGGCCAACCTTCTTGCCCTTCTTGCCCCTCCGACGTCAGGCGATACTACAACGATATCCTTCAGCTTATTTTTCGGGCCTGAGAACTTGTCAAGAAAATAATCAGCGATAAGCGAGACCGCTTCAAGGTTGTCGACAGGCACGTTAAAGAAGCCCTGTATCTGGTCGACATGAAGGTCAAACGTCACGACCCTGTCTGCCCCTGCTGTCTCTATAAGGTTTGCCATCAGCCTGGCAGAGATAGGCTCCCTTGGAAGTGTCTTCCTGTCCTGCCTTGAATAGCCGTAGTATGGTATGATCGCGTTGATCTCTTTCGCAGACGCCCTTCTGCAGGCATCGATGATAAGGAGAAGCTCTATAAGCCTGTCGTTGACAGGAGGGGATGTCGGCTGTATTATGAATACGGTAGAGCCCCTTACGCTCTTCTCGATATGGACATACATCTCGCCGTCATTGAATTTCTTTATCTCTATAGGGACGAGAGGTACCTTTAGGTATGATGATATCTCCCTGGCAAGCTCAGGGTTAGAGCTTCCTGCTATTATGCTCATCTTGTTCTGCATATTACCACCTTTTCCTAGAATTATTGGGGGTTTAAAAAGGTTTTGGAAAAATTATGGGAAACGGGGGATAGGTTAATCATATACACATACAAATCTTTTTATTTATATTCAATTCTCTTTTTAATATATGACTGTTGAAGAAGTTGCTGAGAGCATATTTGATGAATTTACCCAATCTGGTATAGATGTCAATATGACATCTGCTAAAATGCTTGCCAGGATCAAAGGGATTCAGGAGAATATCTTACAGCCGGATATCCTGAAAAAAAACTATAGGGAAAGGCCATCTTTTTTGTGCTATAATCCTTATGAAGCTGAAAATAAATGCAGGTTCAGGTTTAAGGAAAGGGAAGGGATTAGACAATACTTAAAGCCATGGATATACATAGGAAGGGATCTACTGCCATGTATGTCTTCAACAGCTTTATACAGCCTGGTAACCTATTGTGAAGGGAAAGCTAAGGGTGAATAATCCAATAAGAAATAAGGTCCTGGGATTTTTAAGGGTTATTAGCCAACCCCAGCTCCTTATTGAGCTCTTCCTCTGTCTTCTTCAGCACGATGTCGATCTCGCCGAAGTGCTGCTGCTGGTATATGTCTATCTTCCTCTGGTTGGTGAGATGGAGCAAAGGCACAAAGGTGTATATCTTGTCCTCTTTTGAGTCAGAGGGGACAAGCTGCGAGAATGTCAGTCTTTTCCTGCTGTGCTCCCAGAAGAAGTGTTTTATCCTGGTGTATATGTCCTTTATTACCTCTGAGATGTCCCTTTTCTTTTCAGGGGCCCTTATGTTCATAGGAGGGATGCTTTTCAGGACCCTTCTCCTCTTTACCTCTAACGCCCTTTCCAGCGCTCCCATAAGGTCATAGATGGAGACCTTCCTTTTCCTGGGCTGTGGAGTCCTCGGGATGAGGTTCTTAGGCATGTCTTCCCTGGCTCTCGGCTCAAGCTCCTCTTCAAAATCCAGGGCCTCTTCCTCGTCCTGCTCGGATATAAGCCTGTCAAGGTATTCGATGTCCTCCCCTACTAATTTGTTTGACTTTATCTTAAGGAGGATAGCGGCTGCAAGCAGGACCTTCCCTGATATCCTGAAGTCAAACTCCTTGAGCTTCTTTATGGTCTCGATGTACCTTTTTGTCAATAATGAGATGTTGATGTCCCAGGGGTTCATCTTCTCGGACTTTATCAGCTCCTGGAGGATAGTCTTCCATGTAATCTCATCCTTTTCAAAGAGCATCTCAAATATCTGCTCATGGGGCTGGTTATCAGCCTTTGTTTCCAGCAGCTGTTCCATTATACCTATCAGTAAAACCCTAAATATAAAAAGCTTTTTATATAATAGTCCAATCCATGCTATAGAAGCCATAAGCAGGTTTTACTGGTTTATGCTGCGGGCCCATGGTCTAGTGGTTATGACAACACCCTTACAAGGTGTGGATCCCCAGTTCGAATCTGGGTGGGCCCATTATTTTAGTAATGCGGTGGTGATCTAGTGGCTACAACTGGTTCTGCTTTTGGAATCAGTTGCCATAAATGATAGGGCCTTGCCAAACTAGTATGCAAAGAGGCTCTTACCCGGGTTCAAATCCCGGCCACCGCATTTATTCTTATAAACCTTTTTTCCAGCAAAACAAAAATATTTATAAATACACTATGTTCTCTCAGGTTCTAAACGGGCCCATAGCTCAGTCTGGTTTAGAGCGCCGTCTTTAGAAATTGAGGTTTCTAGAGGCGTAAGTCTTATATGAAATTTCCGGACACAATCCAAAAAGTCCAGGGATTCTCGAAGCCAGCCGGAGGTCGGGGGTTCAAATCCCCTTGGGCCCATACCTTATGCCCCCATGGTGTAGTCCGGTCAATCATCCAGCCTTTTCGAGGCTGGGACATGGGTTCAAAGCATCTCTCCGCAGGAGCCTGCGGGAATGGTGAAAGTCCCGTTGGGGGCATTTTACTTTTCTTTTTTGAATTATTGGGCATCAAGTAATGTTCTTTCTTTAGGTGTCTACAAACAACCAAAATTGTAGTCACCTGAAACCGAAAAATTTAAATATGTAGTCACCTTTTATATGCTTATGCATATCGAAAAAAGAGATAGCGGCAAGAAAATAAAGTATTTCCTTTCTCATTCATATAGGGAAGGAAAAAAAGTCCATAAGTTCAGAAAATATCTTGGCAGAGATTTAAAAGAAGGGAAACTGAAAGAAAGAAAAGAAATTGCAGAAAAGCTTATCTTAGAGGAGATACATAGATATAAGATTGTAAAAGATCCTTTATGTTTCAAACTATCAGAAAAAGAAATTAAAGATATAACCTCTTTAGAGAATGCCATACCATTTAAAATATCTCATCTCTGTGACAAGGATTGGAAAAATTTCTCAGAAAT
>JAHWHQ010000049.1 GCA_019323195.1 Candidatus Woesearchaeota archaeon
ATCCACTTCCTACAGCAGACAGACATGAGCCTCCTGTCTGACTCAAAAGGCCGCACCTCTCTAAACCTGCAGCAATCCAGAAGATGCTTATCTTCAAGCCTGCCTTTCCTTCCAAGGACTATAAGCGAACCCTCTGTAGGATCTCCTATTACACCGTATTTTTTTCCGTTTTTCTGCAGCTTTGCATTATTGCACAGGTAGCCTATCCTGAGCAGCAGCTCCAGCTGCCTGGGGTTTACAGGCTTTCCGGCAGCAGAGAAGTTTCCTTTTGGATCATAGCCTGAGCCTGAGACATTGATGACCTCATCATTGGCAAAAAGATGGGTTATGGTCATCTGGTTCTGGGTTATTGTGCCGGTCTTGTCTGAGCAGATGATAGTCGCTGCACCTAAGCTTTCTGCAGCAGGAAGCTCTTTTACGAGCATGTTCTTTTTTGCAAGCTTTTTTGTGCCTACGGATAAGCCGACAGTAACGACAAGCGGAAGGGAGTTTGGGATGGTGGAGACGGTCAGGGCAAGGGCAAAAAGAAGCATCCTGACAAAAGGCGTTCCCTGCAGGATGCCTGACACCAATACGATTATGATAAGGATAACTGTTATTATGCCTATCTGCTTCGCCAGCTGGGCAAATTTAAGCTGCAGGGGCGTCTGGACCTCTTTTGTCTCCTGCAATGATCCTGCTATCTTACCGAACTCTGTCCTCATGCCTGTCCCCGTAACAATACTTCTCCCTTTGCCGTATGTCACGATAGTGTCCATAAATGCCATATTCTCCTGGTCTGCGACAGATATCCCTTTCTTTAAGGGCTCGATAAACTTCTTTGAAGGGATTGATTCGCCTGTAAGGGATGCCTCGTCGATCTGCAGGCTGGACAGCTCTATAAGGCGGGAGTCTGCAGCAACAATGTCGCCTGCCTCGAGGAGAAGGATATCGCCAGGCACGACCTCTTTGGAAGGGATTCTTACCTGTTTCCCGTCTCTCATGACCCTTGCTGTTGGAGCTGATATCTTCTGCAGCGCCTCGATGGCCTTCTCTGCCCTGTATTCCTGTATAAAGCCAAGTATGGCATTCAAGAGAAGGATGCAGAATATCGCTATGGACTCGAGCTTTTCCCCTATGAACAGGGAAAGGACCCCTGCAAATATTAAGAGTAAGAGCAGGGCGTTCTTGAACTGGTTTATGAATATCACAAGAGAAGGCGTCCTTTTTCCCTTTTCAAGCTCATTATAGCCGAACTTTTCGAGCCTTTTCTTTGCCTCTTTATCTGTAAGGCCTTTTTCTGAGGCGTCAAGCAGTTTCAGGACATCTTTTACTGTTAAAGCATGGTAGTTTTCAGCCATTTTATTCCTCACTTACCTTATGTTCAATAGTCCCCTTTTTAACTTCTTCGAATTTGATGAACCATTTATTAGCCTGCGGGTCTAATGAGAACACTATATTATGTTTCTTACCCTTATCAAGGGCAAAAAGAAGAGGCATAGGAATAGTGGTCTCAAAGCTGGAGCCCCTCTTGTAGAGCTTTCTTCTGAATTCTGCTGCAGGCATTTTTTAATACTTATTATTTTACTTACTATAGTATTAATATTTATACTTATATTTAAAGGTTTGGGTTTTGGTGAGCCTATCAGAAAAACAGCTGATTTATTTTAAGGTTAAAAACTTGTCTGGAGAATCACCATCCTCTTTGTGCCCTTGTTGAAATTCTCCTCCTGTATCTTGGGTCTATTATGCCAGAAGAGCCATATACACAAACCCTGACATGATCCCCTATCTCAAAAGGAGCGTTTTCATAAGGCAATCTGTCCTTTTCATCATAGATTTGGGATTTAGATTGGTTTACTTTCCCTAAGTTCTCCATGACGGGCGAGCCTACTCTGAATCTACCGTTTTTATCCCTTACATCAATTATATACCTACAGTAAGACATAAAACTGCTCTTGTTACCCTTTGAAAAAAAAGGGAACCTTGAATAAGTCTCCTCTGCCCATATTTCTCTGGCCGTTACAAGCCCCTCAATCTCCTCCAGGGCTAAGTTCTTATAGGTCTCCTTAATTTTTTTCCCTGCCTCTTTTATTATATCTTTCAGGCTCATTTTCACATATATTCCATAAATATAAGAAGTTATAATATCCCCTATATCCAGTAACTTGCTGAATAAAGACCTAAAAAGAATATCCTTACTTCTTCTTCTCTTCCTTCTTCTTCTCTGCTGGCGCTGCTGCCTTGGCGCCTTTGGCTGCTCCTGCCCCAGCACCTGCCTTGGCGCCTGCTGCTGCAGGCTCTTCTGCCGGAAGAAGCTCTTTTATGATGGCATCAGGGATCTCAGCCTCCTTCAGCTTTGCCTTTACAGCTCCCCTTTCCTTGCCTGCCATAGCGCCTATTATCTCCTTGGCCTTTGCCTCAAGCTCTGCCCTTCTCTTTTCCATGTCTTCTGCAAGCTTCTTCTTCTCTGCATCCAGCTTTGCCTTTTCCTCAGAGCTAAGCTCTGTCTTCCCTGACTTTATCTCCTGGTCAAACTTTCCCTCGTTAACATCCTTTATCGCCTCTGACGCGGGCTTTCCCTCTACAAGTATGCCCATCGAATTGCACGTCCCTATTATCTCCTTTACCTTTTCCTTTAATGTCTTGCCAAGAAGCGCTGATTCCTTCATCTTCGCTATCTTGATGACCTGCTCGATAAGAACGTCAGCAACCTTGTCCTTCAATGCGTTAGAAGAGCCTTTCTGTATGCCTGCCTCCTTCTTCAGCAGCTGTGAAGTAGGGGGAGTCCCTACAGTAATATCAAAACCCTTGGATTCCTTATCCACTATGACCTTTACAGGAACCTTCATCCCTGCGAATGCCTTGGTCTTCTCATTGATCTTAGCTACAACCTGGCCTATATTGACGCCTAAAGGGCCAAGCTGCGGACCTAAGGGAGGTGCAGCTGTAGCTTTTCCTCCCTCTACTAAGACCTCAATAGTATCTTTTGACATTTTCAGATTAAAAGAAGTGCCGTTTTATTTATAAATATTACCTATTCATCCTCGCCATCATCCCTTCTTATCACTTTTACTGCGTCAAGCCTTAAGGTTATAGGGATCTGCACTGCTGCCTGCAGCAGCTCGACAACAACCTCTTCCTTCTGCCGGTCTATCCTTGTGACCTTGGCATTTTCCCTCTTGAAAGGGCCTGAGATAATCTCGACAATATCATTCTTCTTGATGTTTACCTCTTTCTTCACCTGCTCGAGCATGTGCTCTATCTCCCTGTACTCGACAGGCTTTGCCAGTATGCCCCTTGCATAGGGGACATTAAAGGCTGCCTGCTCCGCGTCTGTCCTTGAGCCTGCCTCTACAAAGATATAGCCCCTCATGCCGTGCGGCCTTATTACAGAATATACCTCTAATTTCTTGTTTTTAGCATTAGCTGTGACAAAATCCATAACCTGGTCTTCCCTGTTAGCTGTAACCCTTAAAGGGTAGATGACCTCATTTTCACGGTTGTTTTTTTCTTCCATTTTTGGCAGTTTTTCCTCATCTCATTTGAAAAATAATATATTGACCATCTGTATGATAAAGCCTATAAGGCCTATGGCCGCCATGCCCAATGCAGAGGCCTTCACTATTGTGATGAACTCTGCCTTGTCAGGCTTCTTTGTTACCCTAAGCACCCTTTTGCTCTCGTTGATAAATCCCTTGAATTTAAGCGTGATAGAATGAATGTCCATTTTAGTCAACAAAGTCTATGCCAAGCTCTTTCTCAATCTCCTTTTTCTTCTTGTTTGTAAGCGTAACATCCCCGCCGAATATCTGGGATGATTTCACCCCTGTCACTATAAGCATGGTCCTTATCGTCTTCTTGAGGTCCTTGTATATCTGCGCGCCCCATATTATCTTTGCATCGTTGTTAAGCTGCTCTGACACTGCCTCGACAACCTTTCTCGCCTCGTCCAGTGTCATGTCCTCACCGCCGGATACGTTGATAAGCGCGCCGTTAGCGCCTGCAATGTCAGCGTCCAGCAAAGGGTTGTTGATCGCCTTTTCAACAGCCTCTACTGCCCTGTTCTCTGAATCTGACTCGCCAACGCCTATCAATGCAACCCCGCCGCCTTTCATGACAGCCCTTATGTCTGCAAAGTCAAGGTTTACAAGGCCGGCAGATGTAACAAGCTCTGCAATGCCCTTGACAGCGTTTGTCAGTATCTCGTCTGCAACCTTAAATGCAGTATGCAGCGGCAGGTCAGGGGCAAGCTCCAGTAGCTTATCATTAGGTATTACTATCAAGGTATCAAGCACCTGCTCCATCTTCTCAAGGCCAGCGACGGCATTCTCATACCTCCTGTGGCCTTCCATGGCAAAAGGAAGGGTGACTATGCCGACTGTCAGGGCCCCTATCTTTTTTGCTATCTCTGCAATCACAGGGGCAGAGCCAGTGCCTGTGCCGCCTCCAAGACCGCATGTTATAAAGACCATGTCTGAATGCTCTAATGCCTTCTTGATCTCCTGCTCCTGCTCATGGGCTGCCTCCTCGCCAAGCTTAGGATTAGAGCCAGCGCCCATGCCTCTTGTGATCTCCCTTCCTATAAGAATCTTCTTGTCAGCTGTGGTGTAGAGCAGATCCTGGGCATCTGTATTGACTGCTATGGATTCAGAGCCTTTTATCCCTACCTCTGATATCCTGTTTATGGTATTATTGCCGCCTCCGCCTGCCCCGATGACCTTTATAGTGGCCTTCTGCTGGGAAAGGAATGCCTCCAGCTCAGCATCTATGGAATTTGATGCATAAGGCTTACTGCCCTGTTCCGGCTGGGAGAATTCCTTATTCGAGAGGTCTGTTGCTTCCCTGATAAATGATTCCACTTTTACCCACCTTCTGCTTTCTTAGCAGGCTCACTTATATTTAAATTTTCTGATTTTAGAATAGTGATTTCCTTAAGGCCCGGGATAAGCTCTTTTATCTTATCCTTCAGCTGGCCGTGTATCTCTTTCGGTATCTCCTGTTTTGTCTTCATGGATGCCTTTTTTTCCTTTATGTCTATCTCAGCATCATTTATGCCGAGGGTCATCTTTAAGATTGAAGATATTTTCTCCTTATCATCCTTTATTACCCTGTTTACCTTTATGCTGTAGACAAGGTCCTTGCCGCTCAACGGATGGTTGAAGTCCACCAATGTCCTTCCCCCTGAGACGGTCTTTATAAGCCCTGTCATGCCGTCTATGTTGACCTGCATGCCCGGCATGGGCTGGATGTTCTCCTTCCTGAACCTTGAGGTAGGCACAAGCTGTATAAGCTTGGCGCTCTTCTTGCCGTAGGCCTCTTCAGGGCTGATCTCTATGATGTATTCTTTTTCCAGATCTTTTCCTACCAGGGCCTTGTCCAGGCCTTTTATCACCTGGCCCTGGCCGACGCAGACAGTTATAGGCCTGTATTCTGCCTTCTCATCGAACAGCTCGTTGTCCTTTGCTGTCTTCTCGTCTGTCGTGTCGAACACTATGTTATCTTCCTTTAACTTGCCTGTGTATTCAAGCTCGATAAAGTCCTTTTCTTTTATCATGATAAGATTATTCTCCGAAAAAAGTTTATTTCTACCACAAAATGAAGATGTGAAGAAATAATGCTGTTTAGAATAGAGAGGTTATTTATAAAGTTATCGATTCGGGAGAGGGGAAACATCAGAGGATGGAAATTGCCTTCAGGAATGATCATACCTCTCTGCCAGCAATTCTACTGTCCTGCCAAGGGCAGAATTGCGAACAAGGTCAGAAACAGGACCTGAAGGGCATCTTTGATATGCTTTGGCAAGCCTGTTGATGGTAACTAAACGGTATAAATAGTATTCATGAAATACTGCTGCTTTTAAGGTTTCAAGTATGGAACCAGTCTCCCTGTATTTGTCTGTAACAATACCCTTAATAACCTGCCAGTCCTTTCTTGGCGTAAAATCTTTAGTTAATTCCGCTAAATCTGCCAGCTGCTCTGGTGTTGTATCCCTAAGTCTAAAGTTAAGGTCCATCTTTTAGCTGTTAAGAAAGGAGCAGTATTATTTAAGTGTTTTGGACTATTCTGGCGCTCATTTTCTTAGTTGTATTCGTTGGTGTACTAATCTATTTGGATATAGATTATCCTTATGTTTATGGTTTTTTTGGTATTCTAGTTTTCATTTATTATAAAATCACTCATACTCCAAAAGAAAGACAATTTTTCTAAAATTTCTTATCCTGCGTCATACTTCCCTCCCCCCACTCCGCTCATCTGCTTCTTTCAGTTGCCAGAAAGACTTGATGACATCTCTGATGTTCGCTCGTAGGGGTCGGTTTGGGTAAGTGATGCAAGTTGCGATGTTAAACGAACTTTACCAACAACCTATCCCAAGATCATCTCCAAAATGGCAATTATAACCATATAACCACACATATATATAATATCTTAAAAAGATATATATGGGGGTGATTTTTAGTACCCACCCTGTTGTGCGGAATCTTTATTCAAATAGCTTGCTGAGCCAGATAATTGTAAAATGGAGTTTTTTAGGGTTAAGGTGATCTTACTCGTCGTATCCGTATTCTTTGCTCTTAGTGCCACCTGTGCAGGAGCAGCTGATGTCCTGTTCACCAGCCCTGGTACACAGTATATCAACGTCACGTTCACTTATGCCCAGATCCAGTCGTTCTCCTTCAACGTCACAGGCAGCAATTACAGCGGCTCTTACCCGCATAACGTCTCTATCGATGTAGGGGATGACGGGATTACTGACTGGGAATACTTCGCCTACAACTCCAACATAAGCGCCTCTGCAGACAGCGTTCTTTCTGCATGGTCTAACAACCCTGACGGATCAAACATCTATTTTGTCAACATGACCCCTTTAATAGATATTCTCGATTATGTAAGCCTTGGAAATATCGAGAATAATGATTTCACTCCAGGAGGCTCTGTCCATGACGGCACACTGGGGATGACGACAATAGACAATACCCAGCCCCAGATAATGTCCATAACCACCAATTCCTCCACAATACACGCCTTTATACCCTCCATGGCGCCGTTCGCAGGCACTGCAGGGCTCTACATCGCAGAGGGCGGCTCGACCTATTACTGCAACAGCGAGCACAGCTTTGACTTCATCTCCATATGCAACCTTACGGCAGAAGAGGCCATGAAGCCGGCGCATCTTGCAGGGGAGGCAAACATCACCTATTTTGCCATGGAAGAGCCTGTCACTACAACAAAGATGACAGACAGCATAAACTCCATACTGGGCAGCTGCAGCCTGCCGTGCAACATAACGATAAAGGTAACATCCCAGACAGCAGGATGGATAACATTGTCAGGCTTCAGCATGACAGGCCCAAGCAATCCCCCGAATATGTCGGTAAGCGAAAACTCAACACACTACCTTGTAGACATATCCCCATCTGCAAACCTTACAGCCTCGGGATATCTTTACGGAGACATGCCTAATGTCTATATCGCGCCTGTTGTCGCAAAAGATGACACGACAGCATTGACAGCCAACCAGTCCCTAAGGCTTAACATGCTGAAAGACACGCTAAGGGAAGGATGGGACAACCTCACCAACAGGAGCCATCCGCTGAACTTCAATTTCTACATGCAGCCTTTTGTTGCGGATTACCTTATGGGCCAGGACAACTATTCCGTATTCATGGAGAAAGCAAGGGAGGCAACCACGGATAATATAGGGATAGAGTATCCAGGCATTAAGGTCATAATAGACATACATGACTATTTCCCTGACACAGACTGCTCCAATACGCTGATGGACACAGCAACCCTTATCAGCGAGATAAGCATGAACGGGTTTTCAGACTCGAACATAAAGACCAGCCTATACGGCTATGACAGCGAGGTATTAAGAAACCTCCTTCTGCATGAGCTTGCGCATACCTTCATAGTGTTCCCTACAAGCGGCATGCTGTTCCATTCAGGCCATCCCGGAAGCTTTACTGACCTTGATGATTTCACCACCTATGATGCAGCCGATTCTCCTACAGGAGAAGAGGGGTATTATGAGATATATTCTATACTTAGCCAGCTAAGGCCGTTTATAGCAGAAGAGGACATAAACAGCATCCCGCCGGGGCTTTCTATACTGGGAAAGATGCTCATGGGGATATTAAGCCCGTATGCAGAAGGCAACCATACATTCTATTCAGGCAATGTGACAAGGTCAGGATACAGGTACAGCGCCACTGAAATGACCCCTATGGGGGGTGAAAGCGCTTCTGAGCTTTACCTGCTGGCGCCTTCCACTTCCTTCTGGAACGTAATAAGCGAATCCACATACATAGGCAAGGGGGCAAACACCTCGTTCAGCATCCTGAAGAGCGGCCAGGACAACAGAGCGCTCTGGGTATTTGCAGGAGATGCAGGCAACCCGGACCATTTCAGGGTCTTCAACCTGAATTCCAGCTCCACACAGGCTGTCCTTGATACGCCGATCATCATCCACCTTATCTCTCCTGTGCAAAACAGGATCATACACAACAATACTGCCGGATTCTGGTGCAGGGCATCAGGAAACGCCTCAAACATAACACTATACACAGACACTAACGGAACATGGGAGGCCAAATATACCAATACTACAGGCAACGTACTTCACCATACGATAGGAAGCATCGGGAACGGGACATACAGATGGAACTGCCTTGCCTATTCTGCAAACGGAAGCTCGTACTGGGCTGAGAGCAATTTCACGCTTATAATACCCCCTTACATGCCCAGGTTCTCAAAGTTCACCAAGGTATGGCCTGAGCTCAGCGACCTTACAAGGGATGATGCCAAAAGCGTATCCGGCCTTATCCTGGAGATAGAGAATTACGGCAGGATATTATTCCCAAACCCGATCAACCTCACCCTTGCAGACCTTGACAGGGATGTGCATATCAAGAGCAAACTTATCGGGGTAAATACAATAAATGAAAAAAGGCTGAACATATCAGCGCAGATAACATTCTTCAACATCTCCCACTCATACCCTTTGATATACAGGGACGGCGCATTATGCGATGACTGCATCTTCTTATCTAATGCCGGAAATAACGTAACATACAATATAAGCCATTTCAGCAACTATACAGTAGGCCCGAGCTCTGCACTGGAGATATGGAACTCCGGCCCTGCATATACAAACGAGAACATCACCTTTTATGCCAACTACACCAACATCACATCAAATGAGCTGATAACAGGGGCATCATGCAACATAACGTTCGGCGGAACATGGATAGCTATGAGCGAGACAGCAGATCATTACCTATACAACAGGACATTCTCCTCTACAGGGGATTACCAGTACAATGTCAGCTGCTCAAAGACAGGCTTTGACATCCTCAACCTTTCTGACACAGCAGGCATAACCGAGAACAGCCCGCCGGCCATAACCCTTAACTCACCAGAGGACGGCTATAACCTGTCGGGCATGCAGTTGTCATTCAATTTCACTGCTGCTGACACCGACAGCCTCAAGAATGCCACACTGTTCGGTAATTTCTCAGGGACATGGCAGGCTAACAGCAGCAACCAGAGCGGCCTTAACGAGGGAGCTTCAGAATACAATATTATCAATGTTACCGCCCTGCCTGAAGGTGTATTTGTATGGAATGCATATGTATGCGATGATGCAGCTGCCCCTGTCTGCGGGTTTGCTTCAGCAAACTATAGCCTTGCGGTTGACAGGACTGCCCCTGCAGTCAGCCTTGAGTCGCCTTCCAACAATACCCTAAAGGAGGATTCCAACACTGTAGTCTTCTCTTACAATGCATCTGACAGCAACCATATAGCAAACTGCTCTCTGGCAATCAACGGAATAGTAAACCTTAGCAACAATACTATAACCAAAGATGCCAGCCAGAATTTTACCTTGATCCTTGCAGACGGGAATTATACCTGGTCAGTAAACTGCACTGATTCATCCGGGAATACAGGCAATTCAGAGGAATACAACCTAAGTGTCTCCTATGCCCCCGACACTACAGCCCCTGCCTACTCAGGGATAGTAAGGAATGATTCTGCAGTATTCCAGCATGAGACTGTAAGGCTTAACACTACCTGGCAGGACAGTTCAGAGCTTAATTATTCTGTCTTCTCAACAAATATCTCAGGCAGCTGGCAGAACTCAAGCGCTGTCCCTTTCAGCGGAGGCAATGTTTCAACCAATGTTTCCAGGATGGAGGCTGCTCCTGGAACAGCAATAGCCTGGATGTTCTATGCCAATGACAGCTCAGGCAATATGAACCATACGCCTGTGCAGGAATTTACAGTTGGAGGGGTTATCTGGAACCAGACAGCTCTTGACCTAGGCAGTGCGGTCGAGAACGATGATGCGTTAAGCTCTGCTGTTATGTTATACAGCTACCTTAACAACACAAACGTCAATGTTTCATGCTACAGCGGAAACTGCTCTTCATTTACCTTTAATTTCAGTACCCATGACCTGAACGATACCAATGCTGCTGTCCTGTTCAACTGCTCAACATCAGCTGCCGGCATTCTTAGAGCTAATTTCTCTGTCAACTCAAGCGAGGATCTTTTCCTGCACAATATAAGCATAAGCTGCAACATAACAGCCTTTAACGCTGCCCCCAGGGTTACATTAAACACGCCAATTAACCATATGAATATATCCTCAGCAAATATATCATTCAACTTCACTGCCAATGACAGCTCTGGCCTGAAAAGCGCTGCCTTGTATGCGAACTTCTCAGGAACGTGGAAAGTGAATGAGACCAACCAGACAGCCCTTATAAGCAGCCAGCCAGCTTTGATCAATGTATCCAATATTCCTGACGGCAGCTTTATATGGAACATCTATGCTTGCGACGTCCTGGACCTATGCGGTTTTGCCCTTAACAACTTTACATTGACATTAGACGCAACAAGCCCTTCCATCGGTTTTGCAGGAGGCACAGAGAACAATAACACCCTTGCCAGGAGGGATTGGGTGTTTGTGAACGTCTCTGTTTCAGAGAGCAATTTTAGGAATATTACCTTTTATCTCTACAATTCATCCGGCCTTGTTAATAAGAGCGCTTATACAAGCAAGATCTACAGCATTAATTTCACTAATCTTCCAAGGGTGGTTTACTATTATAATGTCACAGTATATGATGAATTCAATCATCCTAATTCAACGGAGACAAGAATCATAAGATTAGCGCCGGACATTGTACCTCCGAATGTTACATTAATCGCTCCTCAAAACGGTTCAACACTGGCAGAGGATGTTTCGTTTCAATGCAATGTTATTGATGATATGGATATTGCCAATATAAGCCTATATGGAAACTGGTCAGCAAGCGAGGTTACTGAAGAATGGGGTGACGGGATCAGCTCAGACCATACAGGTACTATCGAGGATACATTTACAAACCTGAATGATATTATTAATGATGGACAGGAAAATCTTAATACATGGTCCTGGTCTTCGCCTATACCACATAAAGTGGCAAATACAATTATTATTAAGGCAGATCTAAGTGCAATCCCTCAAAGCGCTGTAGTCACTGATGCAACATTGTACCTTTACCAGACCGACTACCATGGATTAGAGAATACTACAAATACCATACATAAGATAATCAACAAAAACCCTGTCATAAGCGAGGTTACAGGATTTAATGCCTCTTCATCTGAGCAATGGACAGCAGTTCCTCCAGGGACAACCCACTCTGATGTACCCCTGGGCCTGGCAGACATTGAAGCAGAAGAGGATTCTGTCATCATCAATATCTCAAACGGCACCAAGGCATTCTCACTTACCTCTATGGTGCAGGACTGGGTGGCTGACCCTGGCTCAAACTACGGACTTCTGATAAGTGCAGAGAATGGAACATCGATAGAGACAGGCAGGACCTTTGCATCTACAGAAAACTCAAATGCCAGCATGCGACCAAGGCTTGTAATCTCGTACATAGGCAATAGCTTAAGCCTTGTCCAGAACATTAGCCTTGGAAATGAAAGCGATACAAATTATACAGCAAGCTTTGAAGTTGCCGGATTAACTGACGGCCATTACAGCTGGAACTGCCTGGCATATGACAATGAGAGCGGATCAGCCTGGGGCGATAATGATTATATCCTTACTGTTGATGCAAAAAACCCTTCCATTGATTTTGCAGGAGGTACAGAGGATAACAACTCAAATGTCTCAAGGGATTGGGTGTTTGTTAATGTCTCTGTTATAGAGAGCAATTTTAGGAATATCACCTTTTACCTGTATAATTCCTCTGGCCTGGTGAACGAAAGTGCATATACAGACTCTACAAGAGAGATCAACTGGACAGGGCTGGGCTATGGCGTGTATTATTATAACGCTACTGCATATGATGAACTGGACCATTCCAACTCAACAGAGACAAGGATGATAATATTAGCGGAGAACACCTCATTGATCCCTCCTGTTGTCCAGCTTATATCCCCTGCTAATTCCTCATCATGGACATCCAGCTCTACAGTGGAGTTTCAGTATAATGTAACAGACACGGATAATATCACCATGTGCAGCCTGGTGATCAATGATGTTATTGACCAGAATGATACCTCAATAGCAAAGGGCATTATGCAGAACTTTACCCAGTCCCTTTCAAACGGGGTATCTAACTGGTCAGTCAACTGCACTGATTCGTTCGGGAATACAGGCTTTTCAGGGGAATACAGCCTGAATGTTTCCTATACAGAGGATACTACAGCGCCTGCATACTCAAATATTGTCAGGAATGATTCAGCAGTATACCAGTACGAGACAGTAAGGCTTAACACTACATGGCAGGATGATTCCAGGCTTAATTATTCAATATTCTCCACTAACATCTCAGGAAGCTGGCAGAATTCAACTCCCCATGCCTTTGGCTCAGGTAATGTTTCCACTAATGCTTCCTTTATCCAGAAAATGCCAGGGACAGCAATAGCCTGGATGTTCTACGCCAATGACAGCTCAGGCAATATGAACCATACCCCTGTACAGGAATTCAGGGTTGGAGGCATTATCTGGAACCAGACAATGCTTGACCTGGGAAAAGCCAACCAAAGCGATGCTCAGCTAAGCTCTGCTGTCTTATTATACAGCTACCTCAACAACACAAACGTCAATGTTGCATGCTACAGCGGAAACTGTTCTGCATTTAGCATTAATTTCAGCACCCAGGACATAAACGACACCAATGCCGCTGTCCTGTTCAACTGCTCGACAGCAGCCATAGGAAATTTCAGCGCTGATTTCTCTGTCAACTCAAGTGAGGATATCTTTCTGCATAACATAAGCGTCATCTGCAACATAACAATCGGTGATTCTGCTTCTCCTTCTATAGCATTAAATTCCCCTGCTGATCACGCAAACCTATCAGTATCAGACATCACGCTCAATTTTACAGCCACTGACAGCTCAGGCATTAAAAATGCTACATTGTATGCAAACTTCTCTGGCTCATGGGAAGCGAACAGGACAAACTATACAACAATAACCAGCGGCCAGCCATCTGTAATCAATGTAAGCGGTGCTCCTGACGGAAGCTTTGTATGGAATGTCTATGCCTGTGATGCTGCAGCTACATCCAATTGCGGCTTTAGCAGCAGCAATTACAGCCTTACCATAGACACTACCCCGCCAGGATGGTCAGGCAATAAGACATCCCCGCAAACCCAGCCAGAATACAGCGAAAACAGGGATTATATGTTCAATATCACCTGGGATGATTACGGGATTGGGCTGGATACTGCAATAATAGAGCATAACTTTACAGGAACAAAGGGGAATTATACTATATCAACATATTCAGGAAGCGAATATTATTATGAATATTCAGGCATTGCAGCAGGGAGCTATGAATGGAGGAGCTATGCCAATGACAGCCTGGGAAACGTCAATTCAACCACGCAATGGACATATATTGTGCAGAAGGCTGCTAATACATGCAGCCTGTCGTTCAACATCCAATCTCCCCAGGGTTACGGAACAGCTATAAACGCATCCTGCTCATGCTCTGGAGAAGAACAGGCAGTCTTATACAGGAACAGTTCAGACGTAACTGCCCTGGAGAATAACATAGAGGCAACCCTTGCAGCCGGATATTACATATATAACTGCACATCTGCAGCATCACAGAATTATACATATGCAGATAATTTTTCTGCCTATACTATAAATAAGGCAGCGCTTGTCCTTAACCTGACAGCAGTTCCTGGATGGAACATAACATATGGAACACAAACAACAGTCAACTGCAGCTCTAACACAGGACAGGTTACACCACAGCTGTACAGGAACAATACAGATGTTGCAGCGCCGGAAATAAAAGTACTGGCTGCCGGAGGACATCACTATGTATGCAATGCCTCTGCCTCGCAGAACTATACATCTAAAACAGAAAGCAGCATCCTGAATATATCAAAGGCTGGTTCAGGGATTAACCTTAGCCTGAACGGGTATGATACAGATATTACCCTGGAAAGCGGGGAATATGCTGATATAAACG
>JAHWHQ010000050.1 GCA_019323195.1 Candidatus Woesearchaeota archaeon
CATTGATTTGCGTGCAAAATAAGGCTATAACATGAAAATCTAAGCCTAATCTCAGCTAGAAAATAGCTTCTGTCAAATTAGAAATCTGATTAAAATAGTGGAACAACTGTCAAACTTGGGTTATTAAGGACATAAATACTACGTGGTATGGAATGAGGGAGTTTTATATTAAGGATTGTAATGGCTATATCCTGGGATTTGCAGAGAAACAAAAATGAAAAGTATACTGCTCATATAGACCTTATAACGCTTATGACCCCTGACTTTATGAACTCAACAGAGATAGCTGCCAAGACAAGGCCCATTATCCTTGAGGCTACCATGGCCCAATGGGCACCTATCAGCTTATATATCCTTCCTGAAAACATCAGTATCAGCCAGACTGACAGAAGCGCGAAAACAGCTCCAATAGAGGTAATGACAACACCAAACTCGTTCACAAGGATAAGGGTGGAGGTTATCGTTCCAGGGCCTATCAATAAAGGGGTCCCCATCGGAACAGCAGAGATGTCCCTGTGCTTATGGATTCCTGTGTGGATGTCAAGAAGGTACATTATTGCAATTATCAGCAATATTATGCCGCCGCCAATCTCAAAGCTGTCCAGGCCTATGCCGAATATCTTAAAGATATAATGGCCGAAGAATAAAAACAGGAACAAAAGGATAGATGCTACAAGAAGAATCTCATTAACAATACTTTTCCTTCTTCTGGTATCCATGCCTTTTGAGAGGCCTATGAAGACTGTAAGGTTGCCGATTGGGTTGATTATTACGAACAGGGTTACGAATGATTTAAGTATTTCCTGATGCATAATTGTCATACTATCCTTTTATGTTTACATTTCTTTCCCTTTTCACCACTGTATTCAGCAACAATATGGCCGTTTCCTGTAAGCACATACTTGTAGATGACAAGGCCCTCTAAGCCAACAGGGCCGCGGGCATGGATCTTGTTTGTCGAAATCCCTACCTCTGCCCCTAAGCCGTACCTATAGCCGTCGCTGAACCTTGTAGAGGCATTGCAGACAACAGAGCCTGAATCAACCAGGCTTATGAACTTCAAAACATCAGCATTATTCTCGCTGACAATAGCATCGGTGTGGCCTGAGCCGTACTTATTGATATGGGAGATAGCAGCGTCAATATCATTGACTATCTTTATAGATAATATAAGGTCGTTATACTCTGTTTTCCAGTCTTTCTCAGAGGCTGCCTTAATGCCCTTAAGGATCTTCCTTGCCTTTTCGTCCCCTCTCAGCTCTACTTTTTCTTTCTCATATGCCTCTGCAAGCCTTGGTAAAAAAACCTTTGCTATCGCCTTATGGACAAGCAGGGTTTCCATCGCATTGCAGACAGCAGGATACTGGCATTTTGCGTCAACACATACCCTTAAGGCCTTATCAAGATCAGCATCCTTGTCAACGTAAACATGGCAGATGCCTTCTGAATGGCCCAGAACAGGTATCCTTGTATTATCCTGAATGTACTTGACAAACTTATTAGAGCCGCGGGGTATTATTAGGTCTATGAACTCGTCCATCTTCAGGACTTCCCTAACAGCTTCCCTTGTCTCAAGCAGCTGGACAGCGTCAACAGGTATGCCCTTGTTGTCCATTATAGAGGCCCTTATTATGTCTGACAAGGCCTTGTTGGTGTTTATGGCTTCAGAGCCGCCTTTCAGAAGAACAGCATTGCCTGATTTTATGGCTATGGCTGATATCTGAACAACAACCTCTGGCCTGGATTCAAAGATGCAGGCTATGACGCCTATAGGAACAGATATCTTATTAAGGACCAGGCCTTTGTCAAGCTCTGTTTTCTGGAGAATCCTGCCAGAAGGATCATCTAACCTTGCGACAGATTTTACCATATCTGCCATCTCCCTTATCTTTTTATCATCAACCTTCAGCCTTTTCAGCATCACTTCAGATATCTTACCTGTATTCTGCTTTATGTCAAGCTTATTGGCCTTGATGATCCTGTTCCTGTTCATGAGGATGTCTTCAGCTAATTCGTAGAGGACGATGTTCTTAACATCAGTCTTGGCTGAGGCTAGCTTTACTGAAGCCTCTCTTGCATTCTCGCACTGCTCCAATACCTTTTCTTTTAGTGTCATTTTCTATATATTCTTACTCAGCTCTTTGCTTCTTTCTGCTGCTCTTTTTACTGTTCTAACCAAGATATCCTTAACATCTGAATTTTCAAGAACTTCCCTTCCGGCAACAGTTGTCCCTCCAGGAGAGCTTACCATCCGGACCAGTTCATCAGGGCTCATGCCTGATTCGATAAGCAGCTTAGAGGTTCCTAAAAAGGTCTGCAGGGCAAGCTCTGATGCAATATCCCTGTTCAGGCCAGACTTAATGCCTCCTTCAATGAACCCTTCTATAAGCCTGGCAACAAAGGCAGGGCCAGAGCCGCTTAAACCTGTGACAGCATCCAACATGTCTTCTTTAAGGTAGAATGCCTTTCCTGCTGAGTTAAGGATCTCTTCAACTGTCTTAATCTCTTTATCAGTCACCTTTTTTCCAACAGCAAAACCGGCAGCCATCTCTCCCACTAAGCAGGGCGTATTAGGCATTACCCTTACAACCTTTGCTTTTTTCAGCTTTTCCTCTAATGCCTTTAACCTGACCCCTGCTGCAATAGAGATTACCAGCTTATCAGTATCCTTGATATCGTCAAGAACATCACTGATGACCTGCGGCTTTACAGCAAGGAAGATTATGTCAGAGACCTTAACAACCTTCCTGTTATCCTTAGTGACGTTAATCCCTAATTCCTTCTTAATAAAATCCAGCCTTTCTTCATTCACGTCAGAAGCGATTATGCTTTTAGCTAATTTAGCCTTTTTTACAGCTTTAGCTAAGGCAAAAGCCATATTTCCAGCTCCTATAAAACCTATTGTTCTCATTTTATTTTTTTATTTCTTTAATTTCCTTTTCCAGATGTTTCACTTCTATCTCAACTTTGGTTAATCCCTGGCCCATCCTGCCTACCCTTTTGGTTAATGTCCTAACATTATCTTTTGTATCCTTCAGAACCTGAAAGGCAGCACCTGCAGCAAACAGACCGCTGGCATAAGGGATTGCCTCTACCCATACAGGAGAGTTTATGATGCCCACAGCTTTTAAAACAAGCCATAAGGCAATGATTATCAAGGCAAGCCAGAATATTATCTCATATATCCTTGTTTTAGTCTCTTTTCCCATACTGGACAGATATTATCCCTGATATTTATAAAGTTTTGCTCAAGATTTAAATAAAAAGGTGAATTACCCAAGCAGATATGCAAAACATGATTCTAGCAGTAATGTACTCTGACAAAGGGCTTTACAATAAAGTAAAATCTATCCTTATTGGGAGATTTGGGGATATTAAAGCAGAAAGCAGTGAATACGACTTCGACCGTTTTACACATTTTTATGAGAAGGAGATGGGGAAAAACCTGGTCAAAAGGTTTTTAGCCTTTAATCGCGATATAACCAAACAGGAGCTGGTTGGGATAAAAAAACAAACAACAGATATAGAAAAGGAATTTTCTGAAGAGGGAAAAAGAAGGATAAATCTTGACCCTGGCTATGTAAATGAAAGGGAATTGGTGTTAGCCTCCTTCAAGACAGGAACTAACTATAAAGAGGAGCTGGGAGAGGGTGTTTACGCGCATAGGGTGCTGGAATTTAAGGATGGAAAAACAGTAATGTTCTGGCATACCTTCCCTGACTACAGGGTTAAGGAGAACCAGGGGTTTTTTATTGAGAAATGAAGGGCTCTGTTGAAAATCTCGCTCCGCTTCGGGTTAGCAGCTTCAAAATCCTTTATGACTAATGTAATGGCTGACATCCCCCGACGGGGGCAACCCTCCTGTCAGCTTAAAGATTCCTTTAATAGGATTTTGACCTTAGGCTGCTAACCTACATTTTCAACAGAGCCGAAATGAAGAAAAGATTTATATACTAATTTAATCATACTAATACAAGTTTAACTGAAACGAAATAAAACTATCAAAAAGGAAAAGATATGAAAAAGAAAACAAAAGCCATAAGAGATGACCTAAATCATGAAGCGTTCTCAAGATTGGACCTAAAGAAATATTCTGGCAAGTGCATAGCTCTTGTAAATGGTAAAGTTGTAGTCAATGAAAAAGATCCAACAAAAGCTATGGAAAGGGTAGTAAGCCTTAGCCAACATAGCCAAGTAGCTTTAATTTGTGTACCTAGCTCAAAAACAACCATGTGCCTTTGAAAATGCTAGACTTTTCCCATAAAGAGCCAATTATTTTTCCATATAAAGACTGGGAGGTAAAAACAGGCAATTCTAAAGAGAAGGTTACACGCCCAATAGCCCTAGTAAGCTTAGGCTCTAAAAAGCAGATTCAAATGGCTGCTTTGATTGACACTGGTTCGGATAAGACAGTCTCTTATTTGCACCCGTTCGGCCAGATGTTGGGGGTAAATGTAAATGACTTCGAAGGAGAGCCAGACCAGATAGGTGGTTTATTCACTAAAGGGTATGGATGGTCAAAGCATATAGAACTATGGATCGGAAGATATAGGTTAAATGTCCCTGTTTTTTGGCTGACACAAAAATATGACCCAAATGAATGTAATTATAGCATGATTCTTGGAAGAAAAATCATTTTTGATAATTTTGATGTGGTTTTTTGCCAAAAAGAGAAGAAGGTTTATTTCTATAAGAAATGATGGGCCTACGAGGATTCGAACCCCGATTTCTTCGTCCGAAGCGAAGTGTCCTGATCCATTAGACTATAGGCCCTTAGAGGGCATTATTTTAGTGAACTATTTAAAATTACCTCAAAGAATCAGCTATAAGGCCTGAAACATCTATCCTTGCTGCCTTGTTAGGTATTGTGTTGCAGGCAACGACATTAACTTTATTTTTCCTTAATTTTTCCAGTGCGTTGTTTGCAAAGATACCATGAACGCATATTGCTGTGAATCTTTTTGCTCCCAGCTTTCTCAGGAGCTTAGCAGTCTCGATTATTGTCCCGCCTGTAGAGATCATATCATCTACGATTATGACATTCTTATCATCAAGATCTATCTTTTTGTTCAATGTTACCCTGACATCATAAGCAGATTTCCTATGTTTTTCAAGGATAGCGCATCCACAGCCTATCCTGTCTGCCACTTTTTCTGCCCATTTATAGCTTTCCTCATCAGGGCCTATTATCAATGCGTTTCTTATTTTTTTGATATAATCAACAATAAGGGGGTTTGCTGTCAGCCTTTGCGAGCTTATCTTAAAGATGTGCTTTAATGTCTTTTCCCTGTGAAGGTGGGGGTCTATTATCATGACCTGATCAAAATCCTCGTCGATGTTTTTGGCTATTGTCCTTAAGCTGATGCATTCGCCAGGGTTAAATCTCTTGTCCTGCCTAAGGTAAGGGAAATAGGGCGCTACAAGGATGATCTTCCTCGCACCTAGATCCCTTGCAGTCTCTGCTGCAAATAATGCCTCAATAATACAATCATTTACATTCCCATAGAAAGACTGGACTAAGACAACTTTCTTGTTTTTAAGGTTTGTCCTGAACCTTAGCTTTATCTCAGAATCAGGGAAATGGGTCACCTCCAGTTCTGAATAAGGCTGTTTCAGCTTTTTTGCTATTTTTCTGGCCAGATGCAGGCCGTGAGAGCATGCTATTATCATTTTGGGTAAGAGTTATTACCTAGGGACATATAGTATATAAATCTGCCGTTAAAAGATTCAATAGGACAATAACCCCCTTATTATATAAATTATATAATTATTACTACTGGGGAAACCGAAAAATAGTTAAATAAGCGTTACCTTCTAGTAGTTAGGTGAGATAATAGTATAAACCTTAGGGGGTGTTGTTTATGAAAAAACCCATCTCAAGGATATGCTTGGGATTAATACTAGTTATGATAATGTCCACCGTCATTTCTGCTTCTGTCTTTGCCTCTGACCTTAATGCACCGCCTTCAATACCGGCAGAGTACTGGGGAAGGCTGATGATAGACGGAGAGCCTGCCCCTGACGGGACAGAGGTGAAATACTTCAACGGCGAGGAATGGATAATTACCACAACTGTTGACGGATGGTATAACCTTATCCTCACAGGAGGGGACAGCGACCTGACAGACCCTGACGACCCTGACTGCTCTCTACACTGGGCAGAGAATGAGGCATGCATACCTTGCGAGGAGGGTGACTGCGTAGAAGGGCCTAAGGAAGGGGATACTGTTGATATAATCGTTAATGATACTCCTGTCTCTATAACATGGGGGGAGGATGCTAATTCTGAGGAGAATGTTTTAGTAAAGTATAGATTTGTTCAAGGGTGGAATATGTTTTCACTGCCTGTTCTGCCTTCAAATACTAACATAGAGTATTTACTTTCAAATATTGAGGGTGATTACTCAGCCGTTTGGACAACAACAAGCACCGGGGCATGGAAATCATCTGCGCAGCCATTCTCACCCTTAACTGACTTACAGCTCGAAAAAAGCTATTATATTTATGTTACCTCTGAAGATCCTATTGAGTTTGCAGTTCAGGGTGTTCCACAGAAAAAAACAACAACCATAAAAATACTTCCTGGCTGGAACTTAATCGGCTATCCTCTACTTGAATCTGATACAATAGATAATATTCTAGTTGGAACGGACTATAATGTTGTATGGACTTCATTGAGTAATGGAGCATGGAAGTCATCTGTACAGCCTTTTGCACCATTAACACACTTCAATCCTGGAGGAGGTTATCTCCTTTACACAGATAGTGAAGGAAGTTATGATATTGTTTCATGATTATTTAAGGAGAGATACAAATGAAAAATAAGCTAATTGCGTTGTTATGCTTGGGGATTTTAATAGCTTCTGCTATTGCTTTTGCAGTACCAAGCCCAATTTCTGTTTACATTAATGTCCTGGATTCAGAAGGGGGTGTTGCCACATCAAAAAAATTAACTATTTCTTATACAACTGAAGTTAATGGTGGTGATCCTGTCAGCAAACAGATTGATACTGTTAATGACCTTGATGTAAGTTCCGGACCAATTTACCACTGGGGGGCTTCTGGAGGGGATTCTGCTGTAATGTTTGCAAATATAGTAATTAAAGCAGGAACAGATGTTGTTATAACAGTTGATGATTATCAGGATTATACATTTGAAAATGTTGATAACGATATTGATGATAATGGAGAACCATTGGATATAACTCTTCAAGAAGAACTGTCATGCAACGATAATGACGTGGACGGGTATGGGGTTTGCCCTGACTGCGGTATAGCCAACGGGTGCACCTATGACGGGAATGACTGTGATGATGCTGAAGGGGATGTGAATCCTGGAGAAAGTGAGCTATGCAACGGCGTAGATGATGATTGTGATACTGCTACAGATGAGGACTTTTCTGAGCTGGGGGATTCATGCACAGCAGGAACAGGGGCATGCGAAGCATCAGGGAACTATGTATGCAAGGGGGATGGAACAGGAACAGAATGCGACGCAACTCCTGGGGCTCCTGCGGCAAATGATAAGACATGCAACGGGATTGATGAGGACTGCGACGGCACTGCAGATGAGGACTATGTACAGGATACTTCGTGTTTCCTGCCTGGAGCCTGTGCTGCTGAAAATACGGCTTCAAGCTGTATAGCTGGTGTGGAAACAGCATGCTCAACAGGAACGCCAGGAACAGAGGTATGTGATGGAAGTAAGGATGAGGACTGCGATGGCTCTGTAGATGAGGATTGTGAATGCACCGACGGAGATACAAAACAGTGCGGGACTACAGATGTGGGGGCGTGTGAATACGGAACTCAAACCTGTTCAGGAGGTACATGGGGGGACTGCATCGGAAGTATAGAGCCAGCAGACAATGATGATACATGCGATGGGGTCGATGATGATTGTGATGGTACTGCGGATCAGGATTATGAGGAAACAGCTACGACATGCGGAATAGGGGCATGTGAAGCTGAGGGGCTTATGCAGTGCATAGATGGAAAGGAAGAGGATTCATGCACAGAAGGGACACCGGCAGCTGATGATAAGACATGCAACGGGATTGATGAGGACTGCGACGGCACTGCTGACGAGGATTATGTACAGGATACATCATGTTTCTTACAAGGAATATGTTCAAATGATAATGCTGCCTCAAGCTGTACAGATGGGGTGGAAACAGCATGCTCGACAGGAACACCAGGAACAGAGGTATGTGATGGAAGTAAGGATGAGGACTGCGATGGCTCTGTAGATGAGGATTGTGAATGCACTAACGGAGATACAAAACAGTGCGGGACTACAGATGTAGGGGCGTGTGAATACGGGAGTCAAACATGTTCAGATGGCGTTTGGGGGGACTGCATAGGAAAAATAGAGCCTGCAGCTGATGATAAGACATGCAACGGGATTGATGAGGATTGTGATGGTTCAGAAGATGAGGATTATGTACAGGATGCATCATGTTTCTTACCTGGTATCTGTTCAAATGATAATACTGCCTCAAGCTGTACAGACGGCGTTGAAACAGCATGCTCAACAGGAACGCCAGAAACAGAGGTCTGTGACGGGACCAAGGATGAGGACTGCGATGGATCAACAGATGAGGATTGTGAATGCACTAACGGAGATACAAAACAGTGCGGAGAAACTGATGTTGGGGCGTGCGAATACGGAACTCAAACATGTTCAGGAGGCACATGGGGGGACTGCATCGGGAGCATAGAGCCAGCAGATAATGATGATACATGCGACGGTATTGATGAGGATTGTGATGGTACTGCGGATCAGGATTATGAGGAAACAGCTACAACATGCGGAATTGGGGCATGTGAAGCTGATGGATTAATGCAGTGCATAAACGGAAAAGAGGAGGATTCATGCACAGAAGGAACACCAGAAATAGAGGATGATACATGTGATGGGATTGATGAGGACTGTGACGGAACTGCGGATGAGGATTATGAGGAAACAGCTACAACATGCGGGACCGGCGTCTGTGAAGCTAATGGATTGTTACAATGTATAAACGGACATGAAAAGGATTCATGCTCACCAGGAACAGGGGATTATGAGGAATGCGATAACCTTGATAATGACTGCGACGGAACAGTAGATGAAGATTTAACAAAGGACACTATATGCGGTGTTGGGGCATGCTCAGGCAATATGGGCTATGTAACATGCACTGCAGGAGAATGGGGGGATAATACATGCGACCCATTTGAAGGAGCTACCCCTGAAGTATGTGATGAAGGTCCAGTAGATGAAGACTGTGACGGCACAAAAAATGAAGATTGTATATGCACTAATGGAAATATACAGCAGTGCGGAACTACAGATGTTGGGGCATGTGAATATGGAACACAAACATGTTCAGATGGAAAGTGGGGAGACTGTATTGGCAGTGTAGAACCAGCAAATGATGCTACTTGTGATGGAATAGATGAGGATTGTGACGGGGATGCGGATGAAGGCCTGACACAATCCTGCGGAACAGGGAAATGCGCAGGAACAAAAACATGCACTTCAGGAGAATGGGGGGAATGCTCTTCACAGGGCAAGGATGCAGGTGTCTGCGCGTTATGCGGCTCAGACGGCAATCCTGCATATGATGAAACACAGGATAATGACTGCAGCTGCCCGTCAGACTCGTGCACTGATGCTGATGGAGACAGCATAATTGATGATCATACTGATTATCCTGAAGGAGAATGCCAGTCTGTTGATACATGCTCATCATGCAGCAAATCAACAACAAATAATGACGAAAGGTGCAAGACGTCAATGAAGGTTGGGATAGACAAAGGGATAAGCATATTCTCGCTTCCATTAATGCCTGAAAGCCCTGTTACGTTCAATGACATACAGGAGGGATGCGCGTTCCCTGACGGGATAACTACAGGGATCGCCTACTGGGACCCGCAGATGGGAGGGTCCGGCATGAAGTATGTGTACCTGTCCATGGACAGCAGGCTTTATCCAGGGCAGGGCTATTTCACTATCCAAAACAATAACTGTGAGTTCATCATAGAAGGCTACAGGTTCGATATAGGCAAGGTAGGATATCTGGGGACCAATAACCTATATGACGGATGGAACATCATAGGGGCTCCAAGCGGGGAGACGATAAACGATTTTGACAATGTGGAAGGGGCATGCAGTGTAGTAAGCGGGCCATGGGGGAGGAGCGCTGCACAGAACCAGTATGTAAGGACACAGAAACTTGTACCGGGAAGGGGATATTTCGTAAAAACAACGAACGACTGCAGCCTGGGTTAAATTTCTATTCATGGTTTTATTTTAAAAAAAGGTGGTTATGCTAAAGAGGAGAATAGACTAATCAAACTAAGATATGGTGAGGAAAGATGCCGGATTTGAGTGATACAAAGAATATTGAAGGAGTAATTGATTCATGCAATCCTCCTGCTATTCCAGGAGGTGTTGGTGCTTTAACTGATAATAATGATGCTGGCAAAGAAGGAGAGCAACAAAGGGGAAGAAGGTATAGTCTGGTATGGAGAGAGGTTACAGCTTATGTATTAATACCCCCAATATTGTTTTTTAGCTCTTATGGTAATGCATTAGCCAAGTTTGTATATGAGAACTTCAGCAATATTAAACCTATCTCCGGGCCGGCAGTTGCAGGCAGTGATTCATATAGCGCTGCCAATGCTGGGGAGCCGATAGATTCGGGAGTTATACAGGAAATAGCTGAAAAGCCTGCTTATGAAGGTGGACAGGTAAAATATGCACTACTCGGTTCTGAATGGATTATTATACCTCTTCTAGCAGCAATCATAAGTAGTATTGGGTGTGGTGGAAGGAGTGGAACTGAGAAAGGTAGTGGAACAGAAAACAATACTGTAGATTGGGATGAACACCTTGACAGTAACACACTTACAGATGGAAATAGTGTTGTTATTGACCCGAATAAAATAATATATGACCCAAATTATGTAATTACTGATCCAAATGGGGTGGTTACTGACCCTAATTATGTAATTACTGACCCAAATAAAACAATAATATATTCTAACCCAAATAATATACTTATCGATCAAAATGGGGTGGTTACTGACCCTAATTATGTAATTACTGACCCAAATAAAACAATAATATATTCTAACCCAAATAATATACTTATCGATCAAAATGGGGTTTATATTAATCCGAATGATATAAAAAATGAAGAACAACCACCAGAAGAAACACCATGGGATGGATGGTTTAGAAGGATTAAAATCATGTACGAAAATGGCCATAAAAAAACTCAGGATTTTATTGCATCCCTTAAATCCCTTTATAATTCAATGCGAGGATGATAAAGATTGAAAATACTTATCAATACCTTTTTGTTTTTAGTACTTGTGTCTACTGTTAGCGCCAGCTCTTTTACAGGCACATTCAATGATTACGGGAGGGATACGGATTCTGACGGGCTGTTCAATTCCCTTATCATCGAGGCAGAGGTCATTGTTGATTCTGCGCCACAGGGTTATGGGGTTTTCGGTATGCTGGAAGACAGCAAAGGGAATATGGTGGAGTCCATAAGCTGCGTGCAAGTTACAGAAACAGGGAAACAAAACCTTATCCTTGATTTTGAAGGTATCCAGATATTCGGAAACATGGTGAACGGACCTTATTACCTTACGTATGTCGAGTTGAGCCCTAAGGACTGCAGCCAGGCAGGGGGGACACCTCCTATGCCTCCGGAATCCTACCGGTATGACGCACATACAACCAACCCGTACCTTTATACCCAGTTCGAGAAAGGAAGGGCGGCTTTTTATTGCGGGATATCACCCTGTACTGCACCACAGTACCTGATAAGGTCAAGAGACAACCTCAATACGCCGGAGCCAAACTCGCCTAACACGATAGACACCTGCAAGGACGGAAGTTCAGGAGAATATCTTCATGACGAGTCAATAGAAAGGATAACAGTAACCAGCTTAAGCAATAGCTTCTTTAAGCCAGGGGATACTGTAAATGTCTATGTGCAGGTTTACTGCGACAGCACGTCTGACAGCCTTAATTTTGTATACTCAAATGACATAGACAACATACAATGGGAGGTTAAAGACAGCAAGCAATGCAGCTCTACAGGCCTAAGAACATTGTCCACAACATTCAGCCTTGACAATAAGGTGGGGAGGCATGCTATAAGGGGCGTATTCGGGTTTGAGCTTGGTGAAGATAAGACCTGCGGGAACAATGATTATGATGATAATGATGATATCGTCATATATGTAAAAGGAGAGTGCAGCTCAGATAGTGACTGCCAGAAGACAGAATGCGACAGTCTAGACAGCTCTAATACGGGGTGCTATCAGGGAACCTACAGGGATTATCATGATGTGCTGAATATGTGCGGGAGCGATTCTACATGCACAATGGAAGAATGCGCATCCTATACCGCAATAATAACTGACGCTGACAAGGACGGCTATGACACAGAATGCGATAATGACTGCAATGACAATAATGCTGATGTAAATCCTGGGAAGGAAGAGATATGCAATAATATAGATGATGACTGTGACGGTGATATTGATGAGGATTTAACAAGGCAGACAAGCTGCGGAATGGGGGCATGTGCAGGGAATACTGGCTATGAGACATGCACTGCCGGAAGCTGGGGGGAGGATACATGCGACCCTTATTCTGGAGCTGGTGAAGAGGTTTGCGAAGGCTCTATAGATGAGGATTGTGACGGCCTTATTGACGAGGATTGTACATGCACTGCAGGAGAGGAAAGGGACTGTTTCTTGCAGGAAGGTGTATGTGAAGGGCTGCAGCAGACATGCAATGCTCTGGGAAAATGGGAGAAGTGCGATTATACTTCAAGACCTGATTATGATACATATGATGATTGCGATGGCCTGGATAATGATTGTGATGGAACAGAGGATGAGGATTATGTTGAAAGTGCTACAAGCTGCGGGATAGGGATATGCGCGGCTGAAGGCTTAATGCAGTGCGTAAACGGAAAAGAAGAGGATTCATGCAAAGCAGGGGATGGCAGCTATGAAATATGCGATAACCTGGATAATGACTGTGACGGAACAATAGATGAAGACTTAACAAGGCAGACCAACTGCGGGATAGGGGCATGTATGGGCAATATAGGATATGAGACATGCGCTTCTGGAGAGTGGGGGGGTGATACATGCGACCCTTATTATGGAGCTAGTGAAGAGATATGTGATAATGAAATTGATGATGACTGCGACAGCTATACTGATATGGATGATACAAACTGCCAGGAAAAATACATGATAAGCCTGAAAAAGGGGTGGAATCTTATATCATTGCCGCAGACAGAGGATAAAGATGTTGAGGAGGTTATGGAAATCTTCAATGATAACGCTGATAGGATCGCTGCTTTCAAAAATGGTGAATGGGGGATTTATGATAAATCGGATATTCTGCATTCAAACCTTGATGAGATCTCAGAATCAGAGGGATTCTGGATAAGGATGGACAATGAAGCAGATGTCTTCATGGATAAAGAAGTGGAAGAGACAGATGTATCACTTAACCTGAAAAAGGGGTGGAACATGATAGGGTATCCTTCATGGGAAGAAAGAGATGTCAACTGGCTTTTTAGCAATGTTATGGATGATATAAGGATGGTCTATGTATATGACGGAGATTTTAAATCATTAAACCCTGAAAGGCCATCAGGCTTTATAATAAAGCCCGGGATGGGGATTCTGGTCAAGGCAAAGAATGATGTGCCGTGGTATTTTGACGGAAGGTATAATAAGGGGGAGAGCTTATCAGGCCTTGATTTTAGTGAAGGATGGAACCTGGTTTCAATACCCCTGGAATCTGACAAGACAAAATCTGAGATATTTCAAGGTACATATTCGGACCTATACTACCTGAAAAATAATGAATGGATGCAGCTAAAAGGAGAGGATAAGATAGACTACTCTTACAGCTATTGGGTAAGGGCAGATGAGTCCTCTTTGCAGATAGAAGGAAAGGTTATAAATGACCTTGATATTGAAATTCAGGAAGGATGGAACATGATAAGCTATCCTTTAAGCGAGGAGAAGGGTGTTGATGAGTTTTTCAGGGATGTCATGGGTGATATTGATATTATTGCTGTCTTTGAGGAAGGGGAATGGAAAACATTCAGCCCGTTAAAGCCTGAAGGGATGAATTCGCTGGATGTGTTAAAGCCTGGAAGGGGGATATTTATCAAGGCTAAAAGATGCAGCGGATGGGGGTTTGATGGGGAGGGGGTAGTTGTCAAATGAAAAACAAAATAATTTTTGCGTTATTGATAATCTTCTTGGTTTTAATTAATCCTGTTTGTGCAGAAGATTCAAAAGATGAAACACCAGGTATTCCAGCAGAATGGAGTGAAGAATCTACTGGAGGAACTACAAACCCCCCAGCAACTACTACCCCTCCTCAGAATACCATCACATATACAACATATGATAATACACTCCAGATAACAGAGGTAAGAGCAAGGGTTGACGGGAAAGAGGATGTGCTGAAAAAAAGCGGGGAAAAAATATCTAAGGAAGCTAAAGAGGAGTCTGATGTTGAGCTTAAGGTTGAAATCAAGAATGTTTGGGGTGAAATAATTGATGATATAAAGGTCACTGCAGTAATAGAGGATATTGATGACGGGGATAACCTGGATGAGGATACAGATATCGGCAGGTTAAACGTTGGGGCATCAGAAACAGCTGAGCTTGATCTTGAGCTTCCATTACGGGTTGATGATGGTAGCTATGATTTAAAGATAAAGGCAAGGGGAAAAGACAGCAATAATGACATCCATGTTACTGAATGGGAACTTACACTTGAGGTTAAGAAAGATGACCATAAGGTGAAGATTACAGAGGTTTCTGTCTCCCCATCCCATATAAGATGCGGGGAAGGGACAGATATAAAGGTAGAGGTGTTAAACCTTGGAAGGAATGAGGAGGATATTGAAATTGAGGTGATAAATCCTTATCTGGGGTTAGAGCTTAAAGAGAAAGGCATCGAGCTGGAAACAGGAGATGATGCTGACGCTGAATATGAAAAACAATTCAGGATTATGCCAAATGATGCTAAAGAGGGGAATTACCAGATAGATGTAAAGGCGTATTATAATAAAGGAAAGGATGTAACCTCAAAAAAGGCAGATCTTACTATTGAGGGATGCATGCAGGTAAGGCAGAACAGCGTGGTATTAAAAACATTACCTCCGTCCCCTTCAGAAACGCTTGGAAAGATCGCTGCACAGACATCAGGAACAACGTTTGTTTCTGCAGAAAGAGAGCAGACACTTTTCTTTTCATTGACTATTATTTTTATCGTTATGGTGGGGATGATGGTTTTCCTCATGGGGGTGATTGTGGTTAAGCTGTCAAGGCGTTAAGTCACAAAAAAATGGAGCTATAAAAGAAACTAATTATCTTTTTTATCTTTAAATTCTTCAGAAAAAGATTCAACCTCCTTGTCAGATAAAAGCTTTAGATTAATAAAAGCGTCTGCTTCTTTAAATAAAGAATCAGATATTGTGCTATTTTTTTTATCTTCTTCATCATAATAAGAACAGAGTATAATTATTTTTCCAAGTTTTTCTCTTATTAATTTTATTGATTCTAATAAATCAGTATCTCCAGTTAAGATTAATGCAATGTCAAATGCATTGGTATAGCCAAGTTGAATTAAGTCCGTAGCAAGTTTGACATCAACACCTTTTTGGTTAATATAGCTATTTCTAGCCTGTAATGGAGTAGTTCTTAGTTGAAAAAATTTTTGATGTGAATAATAATCAAAAGCACCTTTTTGACCTTCACTCCTTCTGTTGTGGTCTTGTATAGCCTTAATTTTCTGGTCTTTTATATTAATAAATATTTCTTTTGAATTATTCACATGAGCTTCTATTTTACTTTTTAACTCTCCATCAATCTTGCTTTTATTTATTTCTTTTAATAAGTTATCCTCTTGTTTTATTAACTCATTCATATTTCGTATTTCAACACCACACTGCCTCTTAAAGGCGTTCATCATTTCAGGAGTATAACAACCAGTGTAAACATAAGTTCTGACCAATTCTAATTGATTTAAACGCTTATTCACTAATTGACAGACTTCCCGCATGTAGCCATTAACTTATATTTCTAGAATAAAACAGGAGGAATTATTAATTCCTCCTGCTGTTGATTTTCTGCTATGAAACTCAACAAACTCATAAACGGATTCTTCAATATA
>JAHWHQ010000051.1 GCA_019323195.1 Candidatus Woesearchaeota archaeon
CATTGATTTGCGTGCAAAATAAGGCTATAACATGAAAATCTAAGCCTAATCTCAGCTAGAAAATAGCTTCTGTCAAATTAGAAATCTGATTAAAATAGTGGAACAACTGTCAAACTTGGGTTATTAAATATAGTCTCAAGTCCCTCTTCAATGTCACAATCAAAAAATAAAGCAGTATTCTTCACATCAGATAATTTCTTATGTTTAGACAACCATTCTAAACTCTTCCATATTCTTGCTTCTTTTTGTTCAAATGTTATATCATCATAAAAAAAAGTATTATCTAAATTTGCCCTTATTTCTGATACTTTTAGTTTTCTGTCCTTCTTGTAAGCTTTTATCAATATTATAATAATCTGAGATAACCATTTGTGTTTTCTTTCATGTTTCATTTTCTTTATAGTGTGAAAATATCAAACACGTGGTGAAAATTAACTAAGTATCTTCTTAGCCTTTTTAAAGAAACCTTTGTTATGTTCCACTATTTTTTTCAATTGCCATTTATCATTATCTAACAATAAGTCTTCAATTTCCATATTTTTCCCTTTATAAGTATAATAATCGGGATATGTAAGATAATCCATTATTAATCTTATTAAATTAATATAAGGATAATCAGCATAGAAAGTCCATTTTTTCTCTTTATAACGGAAATCAAAGAAATCTATGAGAATTTGCGATAATGGAATAATTTCCAGTTTATACTTTTTTTTAGCATATTGAAGTAATCTTTCTTGAGAGATTTTCTTTCTAGAAGGTATTGAAAAACAATAAATGATTCTTCTATATTTTTGTGTTTTTAATATTTTTCTGAGTTGAACCCATCCGACTTTAGGGTTATCTATATGCTTAAACTTCTCCCCATATAATTCATCGATTTGTTCTTTCGATCTAATCTCTGTTCCACCCTTAACTTCAGCCACTATTGGATCTTGATTCTTTTTTATAGCTACAATATCTATGTCACTAGCTGTTTGATAGGGTTTGGCTTTTTTGTATTTCCTTTTTCTCCTTAATTGTTTATTAAATTTATAATCCACCCTTACAAAATAACCATTCAGTTCTAGGTATTCCTTTATTAATTGAGTTCTTGGTTCTACCATAAGCAACATCCATTAATTGAACTATTTCTAATCTTTATTAACATTCATATTATGATATTATTATGAATATAAACATTTTGGTTTATGTCTTAAATATATTCCAATCAATGCAACACAATAAAATAGACAATAAAAGGATCATCTCCAATAAAGTAACTATTAATGCCTCTTTTATTGCCTCATCCATTCTTGGAATCCATCCTCGCAATCAAAAGTTTTTTGCCTTTATCTGTATAAAATATTCCGCTTTTTTTATTGCCTAACTCCCCCAGTAGGACCCTGATGTTTTCGGTTTCGGGTATGACTCTTCTCATTTCTTACCTCTACCTTGTTTTTAGAGAACTTTTATATAAATGTTTGTATCAAAGTTATACTACTAATTAGTACACTAAACATTTATATATCAATATTTATACTAAAGTTGTATATCAAAATGGATATGTCAAAATACAAGAAAAAAATTTTAGAGATTTTAGATAAAGATATTATAAAAAGTACTAATGAAATTCTCCGGGAACTAGAGCAAGCAACAAAAAAGAGAATAAATTGGCACCACTTGCATAGAATTTTAACAGATTTAGAAAATGATGGAGCTGTACAAAAGCTAAAAGCCAAAGCTGGTTTTTTCTGGAAGAAAAAATAAAGAAAAATCCTGTTCTTTGCTTTTTAGCCTTTTCAATCTAGTTACTTTTTTGTGGAGGGTAAGAAGGCAGTGTAGGAGATTTTGGTTTATAATGATTATGAATATGGTTCTTTACCTCTTTGAATGATTTTAATTTTATAATCTCTTCGTCCGATTTTTTGATTGCTATACCTAATTTAGTAAGGGTTGTATAGATTAATTTTAATATGCCTTTATCCAAGTTAGTATAATCAAGAATGATTCCTTGTTTATTTTTAATATAGGATACTTTATCTGATAGATTAACAAATATTAGTGGGAACATTTTGTTGTACCCTAAACCCGTCTCAAAGTTAACCCATGCAGAATCTTCTATATTTTCTGTTCCAAGGACAACCATTATCTTAGAATTTTTAATTGCATCAATAAGGGCGGGTTCCCATATTTCCCCTTCTTCAATATCATCGTGAGCTACAAACGACACTACATCAATATCAATCAATAATTTCTTGATTTTGTTTGCAAGGTCTTTGTCTTGTTTGGAATGACTAAGGAAAACAGCATAACTTTTACCTTCTACCTCAGATTCTTCTTTTGTTTCTTTCATGACAACACTTTCTGATGATCTGAAGTAATCTTTAATTAATTCATTCCTATGGGTAAATAAAGAGTCTAATAAATTCTTATTAGTATTTTGTGGAGAAACATAGCTTAACTCACGTTCATCCTTCTTTGCTAGGTTGAGGGCTTTTGAACTTAGTTCCTCATATTTTGCTAAAATATCTTTTCTATAACCATGATTATCACATAATTGATTTATATTCTTTCTGTGATGTTCCTTTAATGTACTTATTAGTTCATTAGAATAGCTTGGACTTACGTAACTAAAAGCCCTAAATTCTTCTTCTGCCAATTTATTTACCAACTTTGTTATCTCTATATAATCTACTTTTTTTTCTTCGGGCTTTTTCTTGCTTAATCCTTCTTCCATCTCAATTTCATCTTTGTAGGCATTTAAGCATCTTTTAATTCTTTTTAACTGTTTAACATATTTTGAATTTTTTTCTAATTCTGTTTGTTCGTAAGTAGTTCCTACGGCAACAACAAAAAAACAATCATCCATTCTACGTGCAGTATCATCAAATGAGGTAGATAAAAAATTTCTTAATTTTACTTCTAAATCAGCATAAGCTTCTTCACCATCTTTATAATTTAATTCTAATAATCTTTTACATTCATTTATAAATTCATTAATTTTTTCTAATTTTTTTTGATTGTTAATCATAGAATTTAGAAACTGTTATAGATATAAAAGCTTTTCTTAATTATTTTTCTTTAATAAACTGTTTACAGTAGTTTCTGGATACTTACGGTACACATATTCTAGAATCTGCCGTGGTGTGTAATGTTTTACATGTTTACAGAGTTGCAAAATAGCTTTTTGTTCCTTTTCCCCAATATTCTTCTGAGATTTAGCCTCCTTTTTGCCTTTATCAGTTATTTGATAAAGGAAATAATCCCCTACTTTCCTCTCCTGGATGTATCCCTCAATAATCAATTGATTCACAGATTGATTGAGTTCCTTGCTAAACGGCCCATAATTATATGGAAAATACTCAAATAATGCTAGCCCTTTGATTTGTCTGCTAAGTATATAAAATAGTTTCTGAATAAAGGTCTTTCCATGTATCTCTTTCATAGAATCAAAAACTCGAAGAATAGCTTCTTTTTGGTTTTCATTCATGTTAAAACAACTCCCTTTTGCAAACAATCAAATATTTCAGGATCAACAATCTTTATACCTACTATATCATTTTTCTGGTCTAGGTCAAATTTCTTCAAAAGTAATATTACAATTTTCGGAAACAATTTTTCATCTTTTTTGGTAGCAACTACCATACTAAAATTACCCTTTTTTGGAGTTAATGAAAAGTTCTTAATCAATCTTTTATAAATCATGTGGTTCTCATCTACAGAAATGTTATTGTAGTAAAAATTTATCTCATATTTCTTATCAATCAATATACTAACTGCATTTGTAATCTCATACTCTGTTTCAAGCGTTTCTGAATTTTCTCTAATTTCCCGAAATACCTTTGCTTCCTCGGATTCAATTATTGCTAATTCATCATCTAAATCTTTAACAGCCTCCGAAATATCTAATGTTAAGTCTCGTGGATGAATGGGGCAGTAAACTTTGTTAGTCGCATTCTTATCTTTACAGAACAATAAATTTGCGTTCATTAAATTTTTAATTATGGAATAGGGTTTTGTTGTTGTTGATTTTATCTTTTTATCATCTAATATTTTAGCTAATTCTTTCACTGTTATGTGTTTAGTCTTCATTATCTCAATGTAGACAGTGGCTTCCTGTTCACTTAGTTTCTTGAAATTTCTTAGTGCATTGTATATTGACTTGAATTCTACATCTATACAGTCCTCTTGAGAATCTTTGTTTTTTAATCTTTTGGTAGTCATTCTTAGTATTAAAAAAATATTATTTATTTATATATAAAACTTTCTCCTATAATGATAAATTTATTAATAAATAAAAAATTATTTCATTATAAAAAATTATTCTTAATCCAGGAATAAAGATGGAAAGATTTAAATACCATAAACCAACCTCCATAGAGTTATAGCTGGGTTCCAGTAGAGAATTCAGAGGAGAAGTGGTAAAATGGCATTTGAAGAAGATGTTGTTAAACAAGCATGGGAAAGAGCAGGTGGAAAATGTGAAAAGTGTAATAAATCCCTTTCTTGGGATAATCGAGGGGAAGAAACTGAAGATGGTTGGGAAGCACATCATAGGGACCCAAATGGTCCAGACACAGTAAGTAATTGTGAGATATTGTGCCAGCCATGTCATAAAAATACCCCTAGTTATGGAGGCTAAAAATGAGCTACAATGCAAGAGCTATAGGAGTTACAGACGGAGATACTTTTACTGTTGACAGATCATATAACAATATAGATATCATTCGGTTGAATGGTGTAGATACTCCTGAGAAAGGAGAACCGGGATATACTGAAGCAAAAATATATCTGGCTTCGCTAATATTGGGAAAAACCGTTACAATAGAACCAGTAAGCATAGGTCCTTTTCGTAGGGTTATAGCCAATGTTTATCTTAATGGTATTAGCATAAATAAAAAGATTAAAGAAAAGGGGTGGTGAAATCATGGTACAGGTATATAAAGAAAAAGTTAGATCAAATTTTGATGGAACAATAATAGATATAGAGACCATAGGTTCTTTTAGAAGGGCATACAGTGATTCTAGGAGATACAAAGACATAATTCCAGTTATATTTGGCTTTATAGATCAGGAAGGCTTAACAATACATTGTGCTAAAAGAATGGAATCAATTAATAAACTAAAAGAAGAAATTAAGAAAATCTTGCCTAAATTAAAAAGACCATTTCATGCTTTTAATTCTGTTTTTGAAAGGGGCGCATTTTTCCATCAATTGGGGGAGCAAGTTCTTTTTGAAAAGGAATTAAACAAAGAAAGGTTTGAGGGAAAACGGCTAGCAGTTTCTACCTTGAAGATACCACAATATAATGACCCGTTTAATGATAAAGGAGAGTTATGTATGGCAGCATGGCTTAAGGGGGAACTTGAAAAAGCAGTAGCTCACAATAGAAGTTGTTTATTAAAGGAGAGGGATATTTTATTTAAAAGAGGGTTTAGAGAACCTGATGAACTTAAGCTTATAGATGATTAACATGAATAAAAAATTTATTTTTTCTTTAATTATTTCTTTATTAATTATTTTATTATTTTCTAATTTTACATATGCTAAAGGAAGGAGAAATCTAGGTGAAATAATCAACAGTGAGGATACAGAAAATCTTATTTTTGGATTTCTAATAAAAGAAACCAATCTAACAGCTAATGTTCTAAATCAAGTTGAAAAAACAAATCCAGAAGTTGTTGAATCAGTGAATTCATTATGTGTAAAAACTGCAGGGGCTAGAGACATTTTCACTTTTATCACTATTGCATCTATTTTTGGTTTAGCCGTACCTCCAGTAGGAATTGCTGGTCTAATTTTCTCTGCTGCTGGTTGGTTAGGATTATTTTGTGTTTAGGAGGTTAAAAATGAAAGGATTAATTGAAGGAATGGTTTCAGTAATAGTACTGTTACTATTAATGCAAGCACTATTTCCTCGATTGCTTGAAAGGATAATTTCAACTACGTTGTTTGCAATTTTTGTTTCAGTAGTTATCCTAGTAGTTGGTGGAGTAGTCTGGCTTGTTATAAAATATTATGGTGATTGAATTTTTATTTCATTTATTCATTATTGCTAGTTTATAGGAATATAATTCAAGATTCCTGTATAAATTACAGGAAGGAGATTGAGAAAATGGTAGAAATTGCGGACATTGACTTTTTAGTCAAAGATGTTTTAGAAAAAGTTTACAAAGCTATCAAAGCTGAATATAAAGAAGAACTCAAATTATGGGAAAAACATCCAAATGCAACTATGGTAAGCCTACGTACAGATAAAAGACCTTTGTTTGGACAAAATAAAGGGAATCTTTTGTGGGTAGATAAGTTGAAGCAAAAAGATGGCAACTTGAGAATTCATTTACAAAAACTTAATAATACACCCGTAGGAGACTATAGCGAGGTAGATAGTGGAGGCTATGTTAAATATCATGGGGGTTTTGGAAATTGTCCTTGGATGAAAATTTACAATTATGGCGAGGTAGATTATGTTGTGGAATTAGCTAAATACGCTTTTGAATGGTTATTCTCAGGGAGAAAAGGATAATATTTTAGGCTGTTTAAAGGAGCTTTTTAGGTTGATTAAGTAAGGAAAGGCTTTTATATCTAGTTGGATTTAGGATTAATATGGTAAGAAGAAAAAAGAAAAAATCTTTTTGGAAATGGTTTTTTACTTTTAAACCACTAAAAAAATTATCTTTTGTCGAGAATTTATACATAGCTATATACGTAGCTTTTCTTCTTGTAGCATTTGAGTTAATGGAATATGTATGTAGCATTTACGGGATTAGCAAAGGATATGTGATTGGAATAAAATTTAGTGCGTTACTTTTATTATTGTATGGCCTGGGTATTGTCTATATATGGCATTGTTATAAAGAGGAGAACAAATGAACCTCTTTTAAGTTTGGTCTGATGTTTTCCTTGATTGCTTAAAAAGTTTACTTCTTCTTCAAACTCCTTAATAATGTTCCTATTCCTTCTTTGGTTATCTCAGTTCTTGATTTATAGCCAAATGGGTTTATGTGGATGCTGGTAGGCAATATATCGTTCACGATATGAAGATTTATAAAGAGAGCTAACTTACTTCTGAGTATTATGAAAGAATTAAAATTTAAGGTAAAGAGGATAAGACCACATGTATGGAGAGTAGCGGCTTTCTATGAAATAGAACCAGGTCATATATTATGTTGGGGTCCTGCATTTAAATTTAATTAATTCTATCTACTTTCCGAACTACCTGTTCAACCCAAACATATTTAAACAATCATTCTTTTCGTATGGCTATGGAAATAACCAATGTTCTTAAAAGGCTGGAAGAAAGCAAGAGCTTTAAGGAATGGGAGAAGAAGAACAAGCAGAGCTTCTTGGCGCATGTCTTCAAGATGCTGGATGATGCCAACAAGGATGACTGGCAGGTGGGATACTACAACAAGGATGATACCATAACAACATTCATAATAACGCCCCAGGACATCAGGATTGCAGAGACAGAGAACATATTCAAAAGGCCGGAAGCCAAGATAAAAAAGCTTGAGAAGGAAAAGATAAAGGTTGACATAACCAATGCATTACAAACAGCAGAGAAGATACAGACAACAGAGTATGCGCAGGAAACGCCGTTCAAGATAATCACGATACTGCAAAAGCTGGACATGGGGCAGGTATATAACATAACCTACATAACACAAAGCTTTAAGGTGCTTAATCTCAAGATAGATTGTTCTGACGGAAAGGTTCTGGAAAAAAAGCTTTCATCACTGATGGAGTTCAGGGCTAAATAAATGGACAATAAGAAAATCGGGGTTTTGGCAGTTCTGGCAGCTGCTTTGATGTGGGCTATTGAACCTATCGTTGCCAAGATAGCCTACAGGACAGCAGAGCCTTTACAGACATTTACTATAAGGACAGCTGTTATTGCTCTAATCGCTGCTGTCTACATAATTATTACAAACAAGGGCAATTTTAAGGTCACTAAAAAACAGTTTCCTAAGCTGGTCTATCTTGCAGTTGTCGGAACACTGGTGGCAGACCTGTTCTATTATCTGGCATTTAAGCATGTAGCGGTCCTTAATTCTGTGATTATAGGCCATATACAGCCGGTGTTTGTTGTTCTTATCGGATTCTTTATCCTGAAAGAAGATAAAGTTAATAGGTTTGATTATGCAGGGATTATTGCGATGATCATCGCTGCTTTGATGGTAACTACAAAAACCATGACTAACCTTATCAACCTTAATTTTGGAACCATAGGGGATCTGTTTGTTTTGATAGCAGCTGTCAGCTGGGCAACTACAACCATCGTTGCAAGAAAATACCTGAAAGGGGTTAACGCAGGTGTAATAACATTCTACAGGGAAGTTATTGCCTTGATCTTCTTAGTAGGGTATCTAGTTTATACTGCTTCATTATCAATATCCAATTTCTACCAGATATTAGTCGGGATTATTGTTGGGGTAGGGACTATCTTATATTATGAAGGGCTGAACAGGATGAAGGCTGCGCAGGTGTCTGCTCTTGAGCTTGCTTCTCCGTTCTTTGCAGCATCCTTGGGGTTCCTTATACTTGGAGAGAAGGTGACAATCATGCAGATACTGGGAATAGGTATCTTATGCTTTGGAATCTACCTCCTGTCAAAGAAAGAAAGGGAGATTTCCAATATAGCCAGGCAGCCTCCACAGTAAGCCTGCGGTGACTGGGGATTGTAACTTCAAAAGTATAACGCTCTCTAAACTATAGGTTTAGTCTTATATTTTTTAGATTAACATTATTTAAATAGGAGTGAATCTAAGAAATGTTATAAAAATTTCTTTCGTCTAAAAATGATTAAGGTAAGGATAAAGAAGATCAATGAGAATGCGGTCATACCAAAATACGCCCATAAGGGGGATGCAGGTGTTGACCTTTATTCAGCAGAGGATTATCTGCTGAAGCCTGGAGAACGAATCCTGGTATCTACAGGGATCAAGATGGCTATCCCGCAAGGGTATGAGGCCCAGGTAAGGCCAAAGTCAGGGTTAGCCTTAAAGCATGGAGTAACTGTCTGCAACACACCCGGTACTGTGGATAGTTCTTACCGTGGCGAAGTGGGGTGCATCATGATAAATTTGGGAAATGAGGATTTTAAAATAGAGAAAGGGAAAAAAATAGCTCAGATTATCTTCAATAAGGTGGAGGAAGCAGAATTTGAAGAAGTAGATGAGCTGGATGAAACAACAAGGGGTGAAGGAGGCTTTGGAAGCACAGGGCATCATTAAAATGGCATATCAAAAACCGAAAATAAGCTACAGCACGATAAGGAAGAATACAAGCCTGGACAGGTTTACATCCAAAAAAACAATAGAAGAGGATGAGGAAGAGGTAAAAGAGGGTTCTTGAGGATTTTTTGGAGTTCTTATCTTTTAGTAGTTAAAAGAAAAGATTTAAATAGAAGAAAACTATCCTAAAGAATAGGGTGGTTATGTTTGAAGATAAATAAAAAGGCAGAGGTCACTGTTGGATTAATACTGCTTGTTTTGATAATACTGATATTCTTAAGTTTATGGGGTCTTTCATCCAGTGCTGAATGCAAGTCAAACAGAGACTGCGGAGAAAACAGCTATTGCGGCAGTGATCTTTCCTGCCATGAGATGCCTGTGATAGAGAAAACAGTTGTACAGAGAAGCTTTACACTGCCTTTACTTATAATATGTACTACCGTCATTGCGCTTGCTGTAATCTGGAAATGGGAGACCTTGTTCGGAAAAAGAGGGGAAAAGACAGAAAGTTTTATGCCTAAAGAAGGCATGAAAAAAGAAACCCCTGAAACATATTATACATCACAGTTCCAGTATACTGCCAAGTGACTTTTAAAAATTCGTTTTCTTTTTTGTTGAGAATACAAAGCAGGATTATGTATGGGCACAAAAAAAAGTAAAGAATTCTTTATGTGCACATATAAATATGGCTAAGAAACCATTTCCTGCTTTACTTAAGAATCACCTCAATCTCGCTCTGAATCTGTTTAAAGACCTCTTCCTTGCCTTTAGAGGCGTCTATTACCTTTATGTTATCTCCAAGCTTCTTATCAAGATTCAGGAAATTATCCCTTAAGTCTTTCATAAAGCCTAACTGCTCAAACTTCTCCTTTGCAGACCCTCTTTTATGGATCCTTTCCAAGGCAGTCTTTGCAGGAAGGTCCAGGATAAAGGCTATATCAGGTGTCCTGAATGAGATGTTGCTTAAAAGAATCTTCTCAATGTCAATGCCCTGGGTCTGCTGGAAAACGATGGTTGAATAATAGTACCTGTCGCATATTACAATGCCTCCTTTCTTCAGAAAGGGCTCAATCTCTTCAGCCAGATGCTCTTTCCTGTCCTTGACAAAAAGGCTCAGGCAAAGCTCTGCGCCGTGCCTAGGGTCTTTCTCTTTTCTAAGGATGTCCCTTATCTGCCTGCCGTATTGGCCGTCTGTGGGCTCTTTTGTAACCAGGATCTTTATGTTTTTATCCTTCTTAGATAAATAAGCCTTTAACCTCTTAATCATCTCCCCTTTTCCTGAGCCGTCCAGGCCGTCAAATACGATAAAAAGGCTTTTCATGTGCGATCACACTCTATATATCCTGCAAATAGAGGGTGCTTTTCCTTAATCAGGTCATGCATCTGCCAGGCTATCTTCCTGTAGGCAAGATGACCCATCTTACCGCTCCTTAGCCTGATAAAGTGGAATAGTTCCCTTAAATTCATTGTCATTAATAACCTTTTCCTATAAGCCAGTGGGATTATGTATTGGGCCTCTTTAGGCATCTCTTCTGCTATCCTATTAAAGGCGCTCTTTGCTTTTTCCATGCAATCCTCAAACTCTTTTTCAAAACCTGCTTCTTTTATCTCAGGAGGCATTGAATAGCCGTGCTCTACATTAAAGTCCTGATTGGTCTGTGTGGCAATCCTGTGCCTCTGGACATCCCTAAAGCCGCCATAGTCCATCAGGACATCAAAGGTATAGGAGATGTGCTCTAATTCCCTTAGCGGCCGGTCGAACTTTTGCAGCCTTTTCAGGCAAGTATCAAGAATCTTTTCCTTTTCAGCTTCAGACATAGTGCTGACTTTTTCTTTAACATCCTCATAGGGAAGGGTGGAGAACCTGTAAAGCAAGGATGAAACTAATTTAAGCTCTGCTTCTTTATCATAATCTACCAATGCTACTCCTTCTTTTCCTTCTGCCCTTATCTCTTTCAGCTCCTGGCAAGCGAGGTTTTCCATATCTTTTACGGTTTCACCCAGGTAATCATTATATTTTGTATATTTTAGAAGTGTAGGGGTGACCTTTAATGCAGATTCCTTGATCTCTTCCCCAATATCGTTCATCTCTTTCAAAGGATGGGTCAATAGCTTGGTTATTCCCCATTCCAGGTTGCGGGCATTGACAGTCATACCAAGATTTGTCAGGGAGCTTACAGGAAGGAAATACCGCATAACATCACATGCCATGTTCTTTATCTCTATCTCGCTGGCACCCGGAAACTTATTCCTGAAGAACTCAGACATCTTTGGGAATAATCTTGTGTAGGTGTCCATGATGAAGTCAGCGGTCTCTTCATAAGCCTGCTTAAATTGCGAGCTTATTATCTTTTCAGGCTTATAATAATGATCCCTGTCAAAAACCTGGTACCTAGTGGATTTTTCAGTGAAAGATGCTAACCTGTTGTCTTCGATGACCTTGGTAGCCAGAATAGAAACGTTCTCTATGGCCAGGCTTAAGACAGCATGCTCTGCTACCGATGAATGGCCGTAACCAACAACCCATTTCTCATGAAACTGCCTTGATTTGTCTGCATTTAGCTCAGCAGCTATCTTATCGAATTGTTCCGGGCTTCTGCTGCATTTGGCAAAGGCTACTGCTACTACCTCTGGAGGCAGGCCTGTCAATGCGTAAATCCTTCTTTTAGGCATTTTTAATCATCCCCATAATCAGTTGACTTTAAGGTGTTTATATAGTTTTCTCCAGAGAGAAGATAAAAGGAGATATGGAAGGAAAAATGAGGTAACAGAATTATTATTGAACTAAATGAAAAATTTGTGGAATAGGAATAAACATCATTCTCACAGCTGATTTCCAAAAGATTTATATAAAAAACATTCAAATATGGTACTAATAACATTCATATATGGTACAAATGAGCAAAAGGATACAGGTTAATGTGGATGAGGAGCTGCTTGCGATAATCAGGAAACTAAAGGGCTTCGGGAAGAAGGATGCAGAGAGGATGAAGAACATAATAATAGCATACCTATCGGAAAAAGGAAGGCTGGGATGAAAAACAAAATAAGGAACAGGATAGGGAAGATACTGCCTATTTTAATCGCACTTGCTATAATCCAGCTTGCAATAGCCGCTGCTTCCAACAACACAAAAATTTCAGGCAAAGATATGGCAATTAATGAGACTGAGCTGAATATTACAAATCCTATAAATGGGACAGGACAGAGAAACTATACAGGTATAAGCCGGCATGTGAATGAGACTATACCTTCCGGTAAGGCTATTGATGAAAACTGGCCTGTTAATGAAAGCCAGCAGATAAACAAAACTGCCACCAATAACTCAATAATCATAGATTTAGAGTATAATAGCGGTACGCCCTATGATGAAGATGATGACGGAATAGAAACCCCTGAAGGCATCGTTGATTTTAGCGTTGCTGGAACTGGATTTGGCTGGGATGTAAACCAGGAAAAGCTATGCACAAGATGGAAAACCTATTCAACAGAAACCGGGGAGATGACAACTGTCTGTTATGGGGCAGAAAAATGCTGTGGATTCCTGAACCTTAGTTCAACTGTAAATAACTGGAGCAGGGTTTTTTATTCCTATTACGGAAGATACGGCGCTGCACATAACAACACAATATCCGCCCAGGTCATTTATGTGGATTATAACCTAAGCCCTGAAAATCCTCTTGCCGAGATCTATCACAGCGAATGGGCTGATTCTTCTGCCAGGTATTACAGGCCTATCAGCAACATATTTACAAGATTTAAGGATTTTCTGCTGAGCGCTGTTTCTGTAATATCCGGAGAAAGCATCAGAATCAATGCAACCCTTACAGACAGCAATGAAAACCCTATTCAATTCCATCCTGTGAACCTTTATCTAAACGACACGCTAAGCGATACAGGATTAACAGATATCCTTGGCTTTGTTGAGTTTGATATCAATACTACGCCAATTATTCCAGGAGAGTATCTGATTAAGATAAATTATCCAGGCCAGAAGACAATAATATACCAGGAAACTATACAGTACATGTCAAGCATCAACTTTACTGTTGTCCGGATACTGCCTTCAAATTCTACTGATATAAATGTTCTGGAGGCTATCCAGGGAGATGCAGAGATCGGAAAGCCGGTAGAATGGACGCAAAGGATCGAAGTTACCAATAATGCTACTGAGAACAGGGAAATATCCATCAATGTAAGCCTGCCTTCTGAAGCAGAAAATGTATTAATCAAAGATAAAAAAGAGAAACGCACATCCATGCCTGAGAGGGAAATAAAATTAAAAAACAATAAGACAATTGAGTTCAAAGAGGAATTGTCTGCAAAAGAGGGGAAAGAGTACGAGGTAAAATATGAAACCCCTGCCCCTGAAAAGATAGAATACAATGAAACAAGTGAAGGGGGAAAGATAACAAGAAACATAACAATCAGATCTGACGCTTCTGTCCACTACCATGATGTTTTATCATATGCGGACATACCTGAAGTGAAGGAAGGGCAGGTTAGGTTTTATTGGATTATAGATGGAACTAAGGTTAATGTTGTTGCTGATCCACGGTTTAATGTTACGCTATATGACACAAACAATAATGGCCTGGTTGATAAAATCTCATGGACAGTGCCTCAGCTTTCCGAGCAATATTTTATCCTGGAGATAATCCCGATAACAAAAGCTATGCACCTTGATCAGGACAGGGAATTTATAGCGGATATCTATGATTCTGTCAGGGCAAAGGATGATGTTTGGTATACTGTGAATAATTCTGAATACGTTAGGGTTACGTTTGAGCAGGAGCTTGATAATAGAAAGGATATCACAATCTATGCAAGGGGTAATGGAAGCATAATAGTTTATGAATATGAAGGGAATGAAACTGTTGCAGTGTTTGATTCTGTTACTGAAGAAGAAGAATATAAGGTTTATTTGACAAATCTTGAGGGAACCCAGGATACATTTGACCTGAGAATTAATGGGGGTGTTGAGTTTGATTATATTGTTGATCCTTCATCTACTGAGTTAAGGTTATATGTAAATAGCACTGGCCAGGGAGGGAAAACATCTGATTTGACTATTACGGGAGGGGGTAATGTGACCGGCCCGCCAGATGGTCTTAATGCTTCTGCAGGAGATCATTGGTCAAATGAAAACTGGTATTTCTATATGGAAAATGCAACAGCAACAGGTACAATCTCTTCTGTTAATGTGACTTTTGTGAACATAAGAATAAGTGGCACTCCAGATGATGATGATTTCTATCTAGAATGTAATTCATCTGATGCAGATCCAACAAGCGAAGAAGAGTTTGATTGGCCCATATTATGGTCCGGGTCCGGAGGAAGCTTACCTGCCAGCGCAGTTAACTGGACTTATGATGCATCTGCTGTATGCGGTATTGATACATGGGATGAAGTAAATAAAGCTGTATTCAAGATCACTTCAGCCTCCAATGGAGGGGAGGAGTCTATCACCTGGTATCTTGATGCCATAGAGATGCTGGTTATATATTCAGATACAATAGCTCCTGTGATCAGTTATTCTTCTCCTACTCCTGCTAATCAATCAAGAATAGGAGAAGACTGGATTTATGTTAATGTTTCTGCAGTTGATGCTCTCAGCAATGTCTCAACATTCATTGATTTTGATGATAGCTTAGTTAGTTGGTGGAGGATGGATGATATAAATGGTTCAGGAGATCCCACTGATTATATAGGGAAGAATAATGGTACTGCTATTGGTAATGCAGCTCAAACAACAAGCGGTTTTTTAGGAGACGGTTTTGATTTTGATGGGGATGATGATCGTGTAATTGCTCCAGATGATGCTTCAATCTCTGGTTTAAGTGCAATTACAGTTTCATTCTGGGTTAATTTTAACGATCTTGGAACAGGAGATGATATAAATTTCATTGTTGCAAAAAGTAATTGGGCTTCACAAAGAGAATGGAGATTTAGAACGCATGGTAGTACGGACCCATCAAATTCAGTTATATGGCATATCAGTAATGATGGGAATAGTCCTGCAACTGCCAATACTGTATATGTACTTAAAAGCAGCCTATCAACAAATACTTGGTATCATTTCACAGGAACTTATGATGATAATGATGGCGATGCACTTAAATTTTATATTGATGGAATACTTAAAGATAGTGGAACAGGAGAACCGGGGGGGATTTTTGACGGTTCGGCCAATTTTTCAATAGGTTCTTCAGGAAATAACGGAGCTGGTAATGCAAGGGATGATTTCAATGGTACAATAGATGATGTAATTATCTTCAACAGAAGCCTGACTGCTGAAGAGATTGCTGCATTATATGCGAACACATCTACTAAATATCTTGGTATTAATTTTACTTCACTTAGTGACGGCTCGCATACGTTTACAGCTTATGCACAGGATACAGAGGGAAATGTGGGCTCTGAAACAAGGACTGTTACTATTGATCTTAATTATCCTTCCATTAACTTCACTTCCCCTACTCCTGCAAATGACACACTCTATACACAAAGATGGTTTGAGGTTAATGTTTCTATAGGGAATGCTTCTGATCTAGATGAGGTTAAGTATAACTGGAACGGAACTGATTATACTTTTCACGATGATTCTCTGGTCTTGATGATGAATTTTGATAATATAACAGCAATAGGGGATAATTATTCAATTCCCACAAATAAGACAGCAGATGCTTCAAGATATGGGAATAACGGGACATTTAAAGGAGATGCGACTTATAATGCCTCTGGCAGGTATGGCGGGGCATTTGAGTTTGACGGAGACAGGGATTTCATAAGGATACCTCATGATTCCAGCCTGAATGTTTCACAGGGATTTACACTTGCAGCCTGGATAAGAACGAGGAGCAGTAAAACTCAGGTCATTCTAGGATTTAATGGTGCTCAAAGCGACAGAAATTATGAGCTTGTTCTGGACTCAGATACGCCTAAAATCAGGATTTGCGACGCAGCAACCAGTCACATAATTCCAGCTGATTCTACCGTAACACTTGATCATTGGGACTTTGTGTCAGCAGCGTACAACGGAACCAACCTGTCTATTTCAATTGATGGAGTCACAAAGACTGTAGGTACAAGTATAAATCTTCTATATAAAGCTAAGACACTTTACGTAGGCACTCTGGATAATGGGGATTTTAATAACTTCAATGGCTCAATAGATGAAGTAAGGATCTGGAACAGAAGCATGACTGCGGATGAGCTCTATGAGCTGTATGTCTCTAACCTAAACAAATATGACGCAGACAAATGGCTGCTTTATGTCAACCAGAGCCTTAATGCTTCAGACGGGCTTCCTGACGGGACCTATACCTATCAGGCATTTGCAACTGATACTGCCAATAATGTGAACCAGACTGAAGAAAGAACAATAACAATTGACGCAACTCCGCCAGCAATGAGTTTTGAGTCACCAACACCTTCAAATGGAACAATTCAAGGAGAAACCTATTTTGAAGTGAATCTCTCAATAACAGAGGCCAACCTGGATGAGGTTAAATATAACTGGAACGGCACTAATTACACTATGTTTAATGATTCTTTGGTACTGATGATGAATTTTGATAATGTTTCTGCCTTGGGGGAGAATGATAGTTTAGCTGTTGATGTTTCAGGGAATGGAAATGACGGGATTATTTATGAAGCAAATTGGACATCTTCCGGGAGATACGGGGGGGCGTTTGAGTTTGACGGGATAGATGATTATATAGATGCCGGAGATATTGACGGATTAGACAATATACAACATTTCACGTTTTCCTTGTGGGCAAAGTTCTCGGGATTTGGTGCCTGGGACGAAATAATCATGAAAGAAGCTGATTTGAATAACAGAATCGGGATGACATTAGGCGGGAGTGGCGGCGCTCCCGGAGATATATTTGTTTATGTTGGTGATGATTCAAATACTTATAGATACGTTAATAATGTTCTGAGCCTTGATACATGGTATCATCTTGTCATGGTTTTTGATGGCACGGCTGCAACTGATGCAACACGCCTTAAATTTTATTTAAATGGAACTGAACTGTCAACAATTGATGGGGGTACAATTCCTCAATGGACTGATGATAATTCCGCATCGGTTTTGATCAGTGATGCTGCCAACGATATGAACGGAACAATAGACGAGGTAAGAATCTGGGACAGAAGCTTAACAGCAGATGAGGTTTATCAGGAGTATGCTTCAAACCTGAACAAATATGACACAGACAAATGGCTGTTGTATGTGAACCAAAGCAAGAATGCAAGTGATGGCTTAGATGATGGAGCATATACTTACTATGCTTATGCAAATGATAATGCAGGGAATGAAAATACTACAGAGACAAGAGAGATTACTGTTGATACACTTTTTTCCCAAATCAGCTTTACTTCTCCGACCCCTGCGAACGGCACTTCCCAATCACAAACCTGGTTTGAGGTCAATGTTTCTATAGAGAATGCAACTGATCTGGATGAGATTAAGTATGGTTGGAACGGGACTAATTATACTATATTTAATGATTCTTTGGTACTGATGATGAATTTTGATAATGTTTCTTCGCTGGGAGAGAATGACAGCCATGTTTTTGATGTAACAGGCAATGGGAACAACGGGACTGTCATAAATGCCACCCTAAATACAATTGATTGCAAGTTTGGCAACTGCTTTAGTTTTAATGGAGCGGGTGACCATATTAATTTAGGGACTGGCGTACACCTTCAGAATTTCACTATTTCAGCCTGGGCCAGACCTGATGAAATGGATGGCTTAAAGGTAGTCATAAGCAAAAACAGGATTTATGAATTGGATGTCAACAATCTTAATAACGAAAAATTATTATGTACTGTAGGGGATGGCAGCAATTGGCAAACACAACCCTATTCATATAGTGCTTCTACTTACGCTATAGGAGAGTGGAATCATTTTGTTTGCAGGTTTAATGGAAGTGACCTAACTGCTTATTTAAACGGGGTTCCTGGTACAACAACACAGCCTGACAGAGTGCCCCCCAGTAGCAGCTCCCAAAATGTTCGTATAGCCCAATGGTCAACTGGTGGATGGAATTTCAACGGCTCAATAGATGAAGTAAGAATCTGGAACAGAAGCTTGAGTGTGGATGAGATTTATCAAGAGTATATATCAAACCTTAACAAATATGACACAGACAAATGGCTGTTGTATGTTAACCAAAGCCTTAATGCTTCTGATGGATTGCCTGATGGAACTTATACCTATCAAACATTTGTCTCTGATATTAATGGCATGCAGGATCAAACAGAAGAGAGGACTATACATATAGACTCAACAGAGCCAGGAATTACATTAAATTATCCAGGAAGCGGTTCAACAATAACCTCATCTTTTATTAACTTTAACTGGACTGCGACAGACAATACAGCTTCTGTGTTATCATGCAATCTGACGCTTGATGGTGCTGTCAACGTTTCAGGCATATCTTCCACAAGCGGAACCCCGACAAATTATACAGTTAGCGGAGTCAGCGATGCAACACACACATGGAACATAAGCTGCTGGGATAATGTAAGCAATGTAAATACTTCACTTACATATAGCTTCAGTGTTGATGCATCAGTTCCTTCTATTAACTTTACTTCACCAACACCCCCGAATGGATCAAGAAGAGCGGAAGACTGGATTTATGTCAATGTCTCTGCTTCTGATAACAGCAATATCTCAACAGTCATTGATTTTGATGATTCATTGGTTTCATGGTGGAGGATGGATGACCTTAATGCAAGCGGGGATGTTGTGGATTACATGGGAAGGAATAACGGCTCTGCTGTTGGCGATGCTGCCCAGACTGACGATGGCTATATGGGCAAGGCGTTTGATTTTGATGGTGCCGGCGATTATATCAATTTAGGCAACCCGGACAGTTTGAATAGTTTTAATAGTTCTATGAGTGTTGCAGCCTGGATCAACCTTAGAGGACAAGCTGGTGATAACGGCTGGCCATCAATAGTCTATAAAGAATACTATGACGAGGCCCATCTGGATGATTCCTATCTTTTTAATATAGCTTGGAGTACAAAAAAACCTCAGTTTGGAGTTTATACCAATAATCCTGCTTCCCCTTATTACGTATCCTCTTCTACTGCAATCTCTTTGAATGTATGGTACCATGTTGTTGCTACTTATAATGGCAGCCGGATTGCAATCTATATTAATGGTACATATGAGGGCTCAAGTTCAGCCTCTGGAGATATAAGTCCCAGTACACTAGATGTAGGGATTGGCACTCATAGCACATCTTCAAATTACTTCAACGGAACAATAGATGATGTAATGGTCTTCAACAGAAGCTTAACTCAAGCTGAGGTTCTTGCATTATACGCAAACACATTATCAAAATATTTAGAGGTTAATTTTACTAATCTTAGCGAGGGTTCACATACAGTCAAGGCTTATGTACAGGATCTGGCCGGGAATGTGAATTCAACTGAGTTGAGAGAGATTGGTGTTGATTCTACGGCTCCAAATATAACTCCGATAATAACTATAAATGAGACTGGTATAAGTGATGGACAAGTAG
>JAHWHQ010000008.1 GCA_019323195.1 Candidatus Woesearchaeota archaeon
AGAAGCATAAGAAAGACTAAAAACAATCTTTGGGATGGGCATTAAACTTCAGATGCGGGAAGTCTGTAAATTAGTGATTGGATGATTCTCACAAGCTTCATCCATAAAATGAAGGTTGCCATCAATTTTGCGAGCGATACATTCCCTGACACATCCTTAGCGGAGGGTGATGCCCCTTACGGGGAGGGGCCGCTCTTCAAAAAATGACAGACTCCGAGTGAGCCGATGGCAACCCTGAAGGATTTTATGGATGAAGCCATTCTCACAAGAAAATTTATAAACCAGTTAATAAACCAGAAGCTATCATGGGACTTTTCATAGATGTTCACTGCCACCTTGACTTTGACGGCTTAAAGGAAAGGCTGGACGAGGTTATCGGTAATGCCAAAAAAGCGGGATTAAATTCTATAATAACCTCAGGGATAACGCCTGAAACAAACAGGAAGGTCCTGGAGATAGCATCCAGGTATCCTGACATTGTAAAGCCCTCTTTCGGCCTCTATCCTATGGATGCCCTGACAAGAGAGGGCGGAAAAGAGGACTTTGATGTTGACAAGGAGCTGGAGTTCTGGAATAAGAACAAGGAAAGATTCATTTCCATCGGAGAGGTAGGCTTGGACTACTTTCACGGAAAAGACAAGGCAATGCAGAAAGAGGTTTTCGGAAAGGTCTTAGATACAGCCAAAAAACTGGACAAGACCGTAATTATCCATTCCAGAAAGGCAGAGCTTGACGCAATTGACATCTTAGAATCCTCTGGCATAAAAAAGGTTATAATGCACTGTTTTTCAGCAAGAAAGCACTTGGTCAAGAGGGCATACGATCTTGGGTATTGCTTCTCGATCCCCACAAACGTAGTGAGGCTTCAGCAGTTCCAGGAGATGGTCAGGGAGATTGACATAAACCACCTGTTCTGCGAGACAGACGCCCCTTTCCTAAGCCCGTTTAGGGACAAGAGGAACGAGCCTGCCTTTGTTCTTGAAAGCTACAAAAAGATTTCAGAGCTGAAAGGGATGGAATTAGAAGAGGTGGAGAAAAACATCTGGATGAATTTTGACAGGCTCTTTAGTTGAAAAAGGTGTTTATTTATCCGCAAACTCATCCATCTTGTCATCCATATTAAAAAAGAGCAGTTCATAATCCCGTTTAAGTCTTCTCTTCTTTTGGCCTTTATCCTTCCTCCTGATGCTGATGCAGTTACTCATTTTTAAACGAGTATGTCCGTTTCTTTATTGCTCAGAATCGGTTTCATACCTTGTATTTTTTCAATTTCTGGAAGGGTGGTGATTTTTCATTTTTTCATAACACGCTCTCAGCCTCTGGCGCCTCCTTTCTCCGGCACACTTTATATTGCCGCACGTCACCATCCTGTCAAAAGAACGTAGGAAATCAATCCTTGAAAATTTTTTTCTGCAGATTACACATCTCCTCGTATCGGTATAATGGGGCATTTTCAGTCCCTTCTTGGATAAAATCAGGAATATAAGGTTAAGGTTTAAACCATTAATGCAAAATTAACATAATGTTTAACATATAAACATTAGATATATAAACCGAATTCGCCTCTAATATTTATAATTCAAACTACAAAAAAATAAGGATTATGAAACTAACCCGAAACGAAAAGAAAACCCTGAAACTATTATTAGACAATTCAAGGATATCAGATAGGGAGATAGCCTCTAAATTAAATATCTCCAGTGTGGCTGTTGGAAAAATAAGGAGAAAATTAGAATCCCAGATAATAGAATCCTATACCTTAAATCTAAATTACGCCAAGCTTGGAATCCGTACCTTTGCAATAGCAGTAGCGAAGCTAACAAAAGAAGGATTGGATAAAGGAGAGCTGGAAGTAGAGCAGAAATTACTTAGGAATCCGCACATAATAAACGTCTACAGAATACCTAAAGGGAGTTCTACCCATATCATTCTATACGGCTTTGAGGACATGACTGAATTAGATGATTTCTTTCATTCACTCAGGTTAAAGGAGGAACTCCATAAATTCATCGAAACCCAGGAGCTGTTTACATTCTCGCACAATAGCCTAATTAAAAACAGCCCAATACAACTATTTCATAAGGTGGTGGATCATCTAAGGACCAGGCCTAAGGGAATAAAGTTTAATGAGCTTGAGAATTTCAAGAAGAGGTTAAGATGAAAAATCATGGATTAGATGAAGAGATATATAGATCCGTTTTTGAGAAAGGATGTTGCGGTATTCTGGTCTTTGATATTAAAAAGGGGAGATTCATATTCGCTAACCCCACAATATGTGAAATAGTCCGCTATTCATCAGAAGAGCTGCTTAAACTAAGACTTGATGATATTTCCCCAAAAAAAGATCTGCAGCATGTGATTAGGGAATTTACAAAAAAGCCGCAAAGGAATAGAAGCATTACCCTGAATATCCCTCTCCTTAGGAAGGATAAAACATTATTCTATTGTGATGTTAATCTTAAGCCTATAAGAATAGGGGAAGAGAAATTGCTGGTGGGCTTTTTTAAAGATTTAACTCTCTGCAGACATTCATGCAAATCCCTGCGTGATAGCAAAGAAAGGCTGGACTACATCCTGTCTAAAATTCCTATAGTAATCTACACCTGCAAGGTCGATGGTGACTGGGCAACCACGTTTATAAGCAAAAATATTCAGGTTCAGACAGGACACAGGCCAGAGGATTTTACGAAAAATGCCGGTTTCTGGATTGCACATATACATCCGCATGATAAGCAGAAGGTCCTTAACAAGCTTTCTAATCTGATGGATAAAAAACATATCATAAATGAATATAGGTTTTTATGCAGGGATGGAAGGTATGTTTGGATGCAGGATGAAACTAAATTGGTGTGTGACAAAACTGGCAGGCCCGTAGAGCGTCTTGGGTACATATTGGACATCACTAAAAGCAAATCAGCAGATGAAAAGCTGAGGGAAAGTGAGGATAAGTTAAGAAACATCTTTGATTCCTCTCCTCATGCTATTACAATTACTGATTTAAATGCAAATATAATTGACTGCAACCATGCAACCCTGGCTCTGCACGGTTTTTCCTCAAAGAAGGAGATGATTGGCAGGAATGCCCTTGAGCTGATTGCCAAAAAGGAACACGAAAAAGCATTGAGGAATATAAGGAAGACGGTTAAAGATGGCATTGTAAGTAATATAGAGTACACCTTCCTTAAAAAAGACCTCAGTGAATTCCATGGTGAGCTTTCTGCAAGCCTTGTCAGAGACGCCTCTGGCGGGCCCAAATTATTTGTGGGCATAACAAAAGACATAACAGAACGCAGGAGAGTAGATGAGCTTAGGAAAAAAGCAGAGCTTAGGAAGCAGGAAATAAAAAAATTAAAAGAGCTGGACAGAATAAAGACAGACTTCTTAAATATGATCTCTCATGAGTTAAAAACCCCCCTGACAGCGCTGTCTGCACATATAGAGGTATTGAGGGATTTGGAAGGTGATGTTAGCGGCTTGAAGAAAAAAAGCTTTGATGCCTTGGAAAGAAACAAGGAACAGTTAAGGATTTTAATAAGCAACATCCTGGAGATATCAAGAATTGAATCCGGAAAATTTAATCTGAACCTTTCAGAGATGGATTTACACAAATCCATTGATTCTGTCATAAATGAATTAAGGGCGTCTTCAGATAAAAAAGGCATAAGTCTGATAAAAAAAATAGGCCCGGTACCCAGGATAAGGGCTGATGAGGAAAAAGTGAAGATAGTATTGAATAATCTGATTAATAATGCCATTAAATTCACAAAAAAAGGCCCAGTTATAGTACAGGCAAAAAAAGCAGGCGGTAACATTCTGGTGGATGTTATAGACCGGGGAATTGGCATTCCGGAGAATAAGATCCATAAATTATTTGAAAAATTTTACCAGGTAGAGCCGCATTTAAGGAGAAAATACGGGGGTACTGGACTGGGGCTGACAATCTCTAAACAGTTGGTTGAGCTGCATGGTGGGGAAATAAGCGTGAAAAGTTTTTTTGGAAGGGGCTCAAGATTCTCATTCACCCTTCCGATATTTTCCAGTAAAAAGCCGGCAGAGGTAAAAAATGGAAAAAATACTTTACATAGAGGATTATGAGGATACGGCAGAAGCAGTAAAGGCAATGCTTACAAATATGGGATTCCAGGCTGAGATAGCCCTGTCAGGAAAAGAGGGCATACGAAAGGCAGAAAGCCATTTTGACTTGATCCTGCTGGATATAATGCTCCCTGACATGTCTGGATGGGATGTTTTTCAGGCGCTGAATAATAGGATCAAAGGCACGAAATATATTTTTCTGAGTGTTATCCCTATATCCACAGAAAGAATGGATGAATTAAAAAAAGCAGGGGTTTCAGATTATATAACAAAGCCTTTCAGCAAGGAAGGCCTCATATCAAGAATAAAAAAAGCATTAAAATGAGTTCATCATTAACAATCACTTCGGTAGAAAATCTGCAGAGCAGGATCAGTTCAGAACTGAGATCCATGAAAGACATTCCTGGGATTTATGTTTCTTTAAACAAAACCCAGAAAAGCACAGAAAGGATCCTTGGGAATTCAGGTGTGAATACTGATAAGCTCTTCTTTATAGACTGTGTTACCTCAGAGAAAAAAAGGGATGATGTCTTGCATATTGCTCCTGACCAGTTAGGCTTGCTATGCTCGGCTATAAGGGCATTTATGAACGATATTAAAGGAAAAAAGTTTCTGGTTTTGGATGCCCTTTCAACATTATTGATCTATAATAATGAAAATCAGGTAGTACAATTTGTCAGGGAAATCACAGAATATGTTTCAGAAAACAGCAGTAGGGTAATAGCTTTCAGCCCTGAAACAAAAGGGGAGGAATTATTAGGGCAGATAGCTAATTTCTTTGATGAGGTAAGAAGAAAATGAGAAAACCAAAACATTTATATCTTTCTTATTTCTAAGCTCAGGTAATGAAGATAGAGATAGACACAAAACACGATTCTCCTGAGGAGATAAGGAAGGTAATTAAGATGCTCCAGCACCTTGTAGGTGAGCAGTCATACTCCAACAGCCCTAATATCTTCGATGACTCTGCTTCATTAGGCATTGACTCTTCATCTCCTGAACCCTCTCCAGCTGCAACCAATGCCTTTGCCAACATGTTCGGCGATGCATCCCAGGATTCCAAACAAGAGCCGGTTGAAGAGGAAAAAGAGGAGCCGGAGGAGGAAAAAGAAAGGATCCCAAGGGTTGTTACTTACTAAAGCTTTAAATAATAAGCCTGTCCTTCTTTCTTATGATGAAATACAGATTCCTTGATGATATAACCTCTGACGTAATGTTTGAGGTACATGGAAAAACCCTTAAAGAGCTTTTCCAGAATGCAGCAGAAGCCCTTTTCTCAGTGATATGCAGGATAAAGCAGGTAAAGCCAAAGGAAAGCGAGGAATTCCAGGTAAAGGCAAACAACCTTGAGGAGCTTATGATCAACTGGCTCCAGGCCCTTATAGCCATTGTTGACACAGAGGAGAAATTCTTCTCAAAATTCGTGATAGAAGATATCAGCAAAACCAGCCTGAAAGCAAGACTATCTGGAGAGCCGATAAGGCCGGAGCTTGGAGAAACAGTTGTTAAGGCAGTTACTCTCTACAGGTATAAATTAGAAAAGACCAATAAAGGATATAAGGCAAGAGTCAGCCTTGACATCTAGGAAACTACCGAGATTGTCTTTGTTTTTGTGTCCAGTATGTTATTTTTGTTGCTTGCATCATAAAGCTCTATCTTGATTGTTGCTTTTTTGTCATCAGGGTCCAGGTTAAGGTACCTCCCTGCCAGCATTCTTCCCCCTATCCTGTCTATCTCCTCATCCACCTTCTTGTTTGTTTTTCCGGTGGGGATAAGTGATGGGAACTCATATTCATATTTTGCATTCTCTTTTACAGCCTCAGGTGTGCTGGCACCATACCAGTATACCCTTAACAAGGGCACGAACAATCCTTTATCATTGTCAATATAAACCCATATATACTCGATTCTTTTTGAATCATTATTCAACCCTATGTTCCCGATTGTAAGTCCTGCCTCTCCCGATAATTTAGTCTCATTTTCAGTCTCTGGCTCTATTGTGCTTTCAGGCTCTATCTCTGTTTCAGGCTCTATTTCAATATTCTCCTCTTCAGCCTCTATTTCAGGCACTTCTTCCTCTACCTTACTGGCCACTACCTTAGATGTTATATCCTCCGGATTCTTTTCACACTTGTATCTCTCCATAGGATTGAATATTACCATCACTATAAGAACCAGGATGATGATAAAATAGACTACTCTCTCAAGCCAAAATTTATTGAACCTTATCTTGATCTCAACCGTATTCTTGTCCATTTTGTTCTTTCCCTCTTTTGCTTCGCTGTCTTCGAACGGTTCTTTACCCCCGAACATTATAAGGGGTGTAAAACAGCCAAGAATATTTAAATTTATCGAAAAAAATAAGTAAATTTTTAAATCCTTTTCAATTACCTGTTTCACTATGTTCAACTTTTTAAAAAGGTTTTTTTCTTCCCCGGAGGAAGAAAAGACCGGGAAAGAGGTCATTAAAGCGGACGAGTTAGGCGACTGGTTTAAATATAAGTCCAGTGTTATCTTTACTGACCTTGACCGCAGGGTTGAGGTTATAAACAGCAGGCTAAAGGATGCCGTGATGAGGACCAAGGATAATCTTGCCATATTAAGCACCTCTAAACTGTACAATCCCAAGGTAAGCGTCAAGGAAAACCAGTATATGGAGGGCAACAGGAAATCCTATATCCTTGGCGTTAATAATTTTCTAAGGGGCATCGATCTGAATAAAAAAGACTATCCCTCTCTGCTTGATTTTTGCAATGACTTTAGCTTAAGGCTGGACAGGTTTGGCAAGTCAACTTTCAGGTCTTACCAGATCCTGCAGGAATTTTTCTCTCATGAGAGCAGGAACATAGCCATGGGCATAAAGGATATAGAGAACTCAGTTAAGCAGTTAGGTGAATCTGTAAAAAATGCCCGGATAGGAAAGGTAGAAGAGATAAAAAAGGACATAGCAGCCTTAGGCATGAAACTGAATCAAAAGTCCGGTATTGAGTCTTCGTCCAAAGACAAGGAAAAGGTAAAAGAAGGCCTTCTAAAAAATAAGAAAGATATTGAGAAGAAGATTAATGACCTTGTCAAATCCAGGGAATATAAGAAGCTTAATCATCTGAAGGCTGATAAAGAGGTTCTTTTGGCAAATATAAGGGAGCATAATGCTCGGATGATTCACGCCTTTTCTGTCATGGAAAGGCCGCTGAGGAAATTGCAGAAGATGGTTATAGAGGACAGCGGTCTTCTGCAGAAATACATCGAGAATCCCGTGGATTCCTTGGTTAATGATGACGAGTTGAAGATAGCCGGCTTATTGCGCAAACTGGAGAAGAATATAAACAACTATACCCTTGACCTCAAGGATAAGAAAAGAGAGAAGGTCCTGGAGACGGTTAAGTGCCTTACAGAGGAGTTCCTGAGGGAGTTTGTCAATAGGCATAACGAGCTTAATGCCCAGTTAGACAGCCTTGAAAAGGAGGTAAGCGGGAGCGAGACTTTAAGGAAAGAGAATAGCCTTAATTACGAGCTTAGCAGCATTCAGGGTAACCTGGAAAAGCTGGACTCCGAGATCCTAAGCAACAGGCATGAGCTGGACAAGATAGATCTAAGAAGCATGAAAAATAGCTTGGGTAATAAGATAAACGAACTGCTTAACAGTAATATTTTTATTGCTTAATTGTTTTAAAAAAATAAATACAATTTCCTTAAAGGGATACGGAGGCTGAAAAAAATGGGTGAAATACCGGTTGTTTCTAAGGATTGTGTAGCTGGTAAGGTTGTTTTGATAAGGGTGGACCACAATGTGGTCAAGAAAGGCAGGATTGATGATAACTACAGGATAGAGCGTTCTAAGAAGACCATACAGTTTGTCATTGAAAATGGCGGCTACCCTGTATTGATGACCCATATAGGCAGGCCAAGAGACAAGAAGACAGGCGACATTTCTGTAAGTGATGAAGAATCAGTATCTCCTGTTGTTGAATACATTAAGGAAAAATGGGGTTATCCAACAAAGGTGATTGATGTTGATATGTCTAAAGCTACTGAAAAGGGCCTTCCTGGATTAGGAGACATAACTGCGGATATAGAGGCCCTGAAGACAGGAAAGGTCAGGATTCTTTATATGCCAAATACAAGGTGGTTTAGCGGAGAGGAGGAAAAAGAAGGCGAAGCAAAGGATAAGTTCACAGATCAGCTGGCCTCTATTGCCGACATCTTTGTTAATGACGCCTTCGGAAGCCACCAGGCCCATGTTTCAACTTACTGGATAACTAAAAAACTGCCCAGTTTTGCAGGTTTCCTGATCGAAGAGGAGATTAAAGGCCTAAAGCGTTTGTTGGAGCTTCCTGAAGGCAAGCGCCCCTTTTTGACCATAGTCGCAGGGGCAAAGATTGACACCAAGATCGGCGCCCTGGAATCCCGTCGTGAGCTGTCAGATAAGCTGTTGGTCGGCGGATTGCCTGCCATAGCCCTTATATGTTCTAAGTATGGTGTTAAGGTAAGGGGCATTGAGCAGTCAGAGATAGAAACAGCCAGAAATCTTTTGGAAAAAGACAATGAAGAGAATAAGCTTCTCATACCTGATCTGGTTGTTGTTTCTGATGCTGAATGCAGCAAGGAAAACCCCAGACAGGAAGGCTCTTACAGGGAGGTTGATTTGAGTAAGGTAAATGCAGGGGATGATCTAGGCTACATCTATGACATAAGCCCCCGCTATTTTGAAAAAGAAGAGGTTGCCGATGCAGTAAAAGCCTCTAAGACCGTCTTTACGAATGCAGTAGTGGGCTTTGACAAGGCAGGCTTTAAGGAAGGGACTGTTGCTTTATACACTAAACTCAGCGAGATTGAAGCAGACCTCAGCTTTGGAGGGGGGGACACGTTAAAGGCCCTCAAGAAATACACCCCTGAATTCTACCGCAGCTTAAAATCAGACGGTAAAAGCACATTGTTCACAGGAGGAGGGACGATATTGACCGGCTTTGAGAGCAGGGGCGTTAAGGAGATGAAGGTGATAAAGGCCCTGATAGACAACGGCGGGAAGCAGCCCGCCTAACTTTATTTTTTTCTTAGCTTCTCTATTAATTTCATAGCAAGCGGTTTCCTAAGTTCAATCGCATTATAATGGCAGTTCTCATGGCAGCAGTAGCACAATACGCATTTCTTTCTGTTGAATTTAGGGTATGGTTCAAGTGTTATCGCCTTCACCGGGCAGACCTTTGCGCACACCCTGCACCTCCTGCATCTCTCCTTCCTTAGATAAGGCTTTGTTGATACCGCATTAAATACGAATTTGACTATTGGTTTAGGAAGCTTGTTTGCCAGGCGTGTTTTCGCTGTAGGCTTCTTAAACTCAACCTTAGCGTTCTTCTCTCCTATTATCTCCACATCATCTGTGTTGGTGAACAGCCCTCTTTCTATAGCATACCTTATAGTTTTGATCTCCAGCGGATTATATCCTATTATTCCCGACCCTGCGATATCCAGCGCAATGCCGTCCTTTGAAGCTATGATCAGGCCGGCTTTTTTTGGCTTCCCTGCAGAGCCTGGCCCGTCACCTTCCAGCCCTATGACAGCATCCATGATGTTTAGGTGCGGTCTTATGTTCTGGTATATGTCCAATAGCAGGTTGCAGAACATATCCTCGTTCGGTGCGATCGCATGTTTTTTTGATTTCCCTCCTCCTGGTACGCATCCGAACATGTTCTTCACTGCCCCTGTAAACCTTGTCAGCATATGTGTCTTAAGCTTAGGCACATTAATTATCATGTCTGCTTCGAACGGCTCTTTTGCAAGGATAAGCCTCTTTATAACCTTTGCATTGTTGTCGATGATCTCTTTCTTCTTAGATCCTTCAAAGGCTATTAGCCTTGCCTTGTATTTTCCTGCGATCTCCGCAATTCCCGACACCTCAAAGGCCTTTTTTGTTCCTCCGTAATCCGTTATTCCTGAAGAATCCCCAATCCATATCTCATTCTTTCCCTCTTTCAGTATCCTGCATATAGCATCGATAACAGCCGGATGGGTAGTGATAGCAGTCTCCGGCTTTTTCTGCCCCAGAACATTCGGCTTCACGAGGATCTTCTTGTTTCTCGGTATCCTGAAGCCTATGTTCCTGAGCGATTTTTTAATCGCCCTGTATATCAGCTCAGCATCATACCTTTCACATTTCACGACCGAGACCTGTGCCATAAGGAAAATAGTTTTGATGTTTTTTATTAAATCTTTTGGATTCTGCGATGCTGGGTACTTAAGCTGGCCCTAAACCTTTCTTCTCATGGCTTTGTGTCAAATAATGTTCTAATAATACATATTGCCTGTTGAAGTTCCACGTACTCCATAGGGAATAATTTGAAAATATTCGAAAAGGCCAGAACAAATACCCAGCATCGCGTTTTGAGGAAAATTTAAATAGTAGTATTGCTGTTTATAGTCTAAAGAGGTGATTTGAATTAAGAAAAGGGTCTTGATGAGTTTCATTGTAATAATGATATTAATAGTTCCTGTTGTTTCTGCTGGATTTTTTGAAAGCATTTTTAATGAGATAACTGGTATGGTTACTGGATCTGAACCTGAGTCAAAAACTCCTGTAGGTCCTGAAGAAGAAACTCCTGTAGGTCCTGAAGAAGAAACTCCTGTAGGTCCTGAAGAAGAAACTCCTGTAGGTC
>JAHWHQ010000009.1 GCA_019323195.1 Candidatus Woesearchaeota archaeon
AAAACATATTTGGCAGCAGGTTCAGGAAAAGGTCTCCTGAAAACATAATCGAAGAGATTGATATTCTTGTTAAGAAATACAAGGTAAGGCAGATTGATATCCTGGATGATAATTTTACCCTTGACATCGGCTGGGCAGAGCAGGTCTTAGACCTTATTATAGGAAGGAAATACAACCTCTATATAACCTTCCCGAATGGTCTAAGGGCGGACAGGCTTAATAGGGATCTAGTCCATAAGATGAAGTTGGCAGGCGTATATAAGGGTGGCATCGGGATAGAGACCGGCGATAAGAAGGTAATGAGATTAATCAAGAAAAATCTTGATCTGGACAAGGTTGTTCAGGCTATCAAATGGTTAAGAAAAGAGAAGATAACAGTATTTGGTTTTTTCATGCTTGGCCTTCCGGGAGAGACAAGGTCTACTATGAAAAAGACGATCGATTTTGCAGTAAGGTCAAACCCCCACATTGCGAATTTTGCAGTGACAATACCCATGCCTGGAACAGAGCTTTACGAGATAATAAAAAAGAAAGGGAGGTTTATCAAGGATAACAGCTCTAACCTGTCCAGGGGGTATTACACCATCGACAGCGGTTATTATGAGCTTGGAGGCCTTAAGAGCAGGGATATAAAGAGATGCCAGAGGAAGGCTTATATCAGTTTTTATTTCAGGCCTTCTAAGGTTTTTGAATTCTTCTCTCTTATCCGCTCATGGAGGGAGTTAAGATGGACAATAACAACAGCCCTTCCCCTTGTGCAGAGCATATTCAAAAAGAACTGATTCTTCCATAGGTTAATAAAAGCCTTAAAGCCTGCTTTTTCTTCCGATCTTCCTCAATGATGATGAGATTACAAAAGAGGACGCCTCGCCGAACATCCACCATATCCTTGCGCTAAAAGCAATCACTATTGCTATTGGCACGCTTACAATATCCCTTATAAGGATTGAGATAAGCCCTTCTCTAACCCCCAATCCTCCAGGTATAAAAACTATAATAAACCCTGTAGCCCACGCAAAGGAAAAGACAGATACAAAATAAGGCAGAAGTTTAAAGCTTATAGGGTATATCGAGTTTGAGAAAAAATAGAATCCAGAGCCCATTATGATCCAGATAAAAACGTAATTGCTCAATAACCCCAATACATCAAGATAATTAAGCTTTAATGAGATTTTTTTCAGCTTGAATATCCTTAATGCGATATTGATTAAAAGGTTGAACACCTTTGGATGTATTGCGCTCAACCCTGCGATGATTATGATCAAGTATATTATGCCTGTCCTTGTAACCTTAAGGTTTATTAGGATGAAATAGATGGATAATATTGATGCTGACAGCACCATAAGCATATTCTCCAGTATAACGCTTATCACGGTATTTCTTTTCTTGATTCCCTCCTTTTCGCATATATAGGCCCTGCTAAGCGCGATCCATACCAGCCCCGGCACATATTTAAACATCTGTGATTTTGACCATATATTATATGCCTTCAGGTACCCCAGCTTGATCCTCATTTTTAAGAGGATCTTTGCCCAGACCCTGCTGAACATGGCAAATCCGATGATGACCAGTATTAAAGAGGTTATCAATGAGAATAAATTAAACCTGAACCTGTATGACGATACCTTATCCCAGCTTGAATAAAGCTTCTGCAGCATAAAAAAGAGTATTAATCCTATAAGGGTAATCTTCACAAGCAAAAAAATCCTCTTTTTGGATTTTTTTGCCGTCTTTTTTGATGGCAGACGCTTATGCTTCATTTAAACCTTATTTTTTGGACAGGCATTTATCTTATTATTATGCTATCTCTTTTATTGATTTCGCCATATATGCTATCTCCTCATTTTTAAGCCCTGTATGGAATGGCAGTATAAACGTCTCTTTTGACGCCTTTACAGCGTTGGGATACATTTTTTTATCAAGATTATATTTCTTCATGTATTGTGTTTGGGGTATTATATAAGGGTAATTAAGCGAAACCTCGATCCCTTTCATGCTTAATTTTTTCTGTATATCATATTTATTCTCCCCTTCTATCCTTACCGGGAACCTTCCGTAGGCATTCTTGGCGCCTTTCCTTTCGGATGGAAATTTTATGTTAGGTTTTGATTTTAATTCCTCAGCCAGTATTTTTGCCATCTCTCTTCTTCTTTTTATTATCTTGTCTATTTTTTCAAAAGATGGCAATGCTAACAGGGCTTGGAGATTCGTAAACCTGAATTTTTCACTTGCCGGCATTTTTTTTGGGCTTTTCCCGTTTATGGCTTCTATTGGGTTCTGGTCGATTAGTTTTTCTGTCAGCCCCCCTATGTATCTTGAGCTTGCCATATCCTTTAGAGGTTTCATCGTGCATTTATACAGGAGCCTGTTAGAGCATATCTTTCTGAGGTAAGTGATATAACAATTGAAGATAAGTTTTAATGTTGGCGGATTGATCTGTTTTTTTCTTTCCTCTTTCAGCCACCCATACAGCTCCTTATTATTTGTGGTTATAACACCGCCCTTCCATGCTGTTATTATTTTAGAGCTTTGTAGGCTGAAAACAGCAGCATCCCCCAGGGAGCCTGCCTTTTTGTTATTGTACATAGCTCCCAGGGCTATAGCCGAATCTTCTATCAAGGGAATCTCTTTCTCTTTTGCGAATTTAAGAAAAGGCTTTATGTCTCCTATTAGGCCGTAAAGGTAGCTTAAGGATACAGCCCCTATATTGCTTAACCTGTTAAGGGAGCTGTTGAATCTAGGGTTATAGTAAGATAGGTCTATATCCAGGAAATACGGTTCTGCACAGGCCCATCTCGAAGCATCGATTGCAGGTATGCAGGTATAAGACGGCAAGACGATCCTTTTCTTATCGCATCCGAAGAATTTATAGGCAAGATAAAGCGCATACCTTCCGGAAGCAAACGTTATAGCGTATTTAGTATTGATATACTTTGCAAAATCCTTTTCAAATCTCTCTATCTCAGCGCCATTATAGATATCCCCCTTGAATAACCCCTTAATGATCCTTAGAAATGTTCCTTTTTCCAGCTCTGGTGAGTAAAAAGGTATCATCTTATCTTCTTGATTATTTTTGCCGGCGTCCCTGCAGCAAAACACCTGTCAGGGATATTGTCAAGAACTACAGAGTTTGCGCCTATCTGGCAGTTTTTCCCTATTTTTACCCCGGGCCCTATCAGGCATCCGCAGGCAACCCAGCTGTTATCCCCTATCTCTATAGGTTTGAATCTATTTGGCTTTACCTTTCCGAAGCCCAGCGCTTCCATCCTTTCGTTTTGCACCGTTTGTGATACTATGTTGCTCCCTGCAGATATAGAGACATTATCCCCTATCTTTATCCCCTGCAGTCCGTTTATGAAACAAAACTGGTTTATCGAGCAGTAATCTCCTATCTCTATTTTTTGCGGGAATTTTATTACAGAATAAGGGTGTATTATCAGCCCACTGCCGCATTTTTTTAGGGCTAGCTTGTATATTATTCTTCTGATAAGATAACCGTACAATAAGGATGTTGATCTTGTCAGGTTGGCAAGAAATTGTAATGTGTGGTATTTCAGCCCTCTTTTCTTGTTTACTTCTTTCTTTAGCTTTGTATGCTTTATTGCGATATTGTCATAATACAGTTTTTTCATCTTCGTAATCTGCAAGGTGCAGTCTAAAGCATCACGTTGACCTCTTTTTTGATACTATGTCTGCAATAAGGCCGAATAATATTATCTGTAGCCCGCCTATGAAAAGCGCTATTACTGTGTCCTCCCCCACCATTGTTATCCTGTTCAGGAACATGTATAGTGTCACTATGCTGCTCAGTATAAGAAGGATGCCTATTGGAAGGAATATTTTTAATGGGCATGCATGGATGAACAGCCTGAAAATGTTCGGGAAGACTATGAAAGGATATTTCCATGATATGAATGATTCCCCTGCCTTTCTCTTATGGAACACTACTGGAACCTCCATGAATCTAAGCTGGTTCCTCCATGCGTCAATGATCATCTGCTGCGTTTCATTATAGTCAGACGTCAGCCTGAAACATTTTAGATACCTTCTGTCCGTTGCTATCAGCCCTGTTTGTCCGTCAGTTACCCTCAGGCCTGTAAAGAATTGCGTCAGAAAGCTGAAGAACGAATTCCCCATCCTTCTGTATAGCGGCATCTTATAATTTATCTTTCCCATAAATCTGGATCCAAAAACAACGTCGCTTTTGTCTTCCAGGATTGGCCTTATGACTTTATCTATATCTGAAGGATCATGCTGAAAATCAGCGTCTATCTTGACTGCTATGTCAGCCCCCATCTCATAGGCCTGTCTTAGGCCGCTTCTTGTCGCAGCCCCCAGCCCCTGATTTTTTGGGTGGACTACTATGTGGTCAACATTAAGCTGTTCTGCTATCTTTCTCGTGTTATCCTTCGAGCCGTCATCAACAACAACGATCTTTACATAATAGTCTTCCGGGTTTGAATAATACTTCCTTATTATTTTTATTACATCCCCTATAGTATCCTCCTCATTATGGGCCGGTATGTAAATGACAACTGATTTTTTCTCCATTCTTCGATCCTCCTCCAGATTCAATTGGTCTAGTGTTAAGTTATACTTTAAAAGCTTTTCCTACATAACAGTATCTCCGCTATTTATAAAAGGAGTGCTTGGGGCGTCCTAAGGTCGAAACTCAATCCAAAATTGGAATTCAGCTCGTCGCGGGGGGATGCCCCATCCGGGGACGCAGAGCCCGCGCCACCAGAA
>JAHWHQ010000052.1 GCA_019323195.1 Candidatus Woesearchaeota archaeon
GAAGTATGGTTCTGCAAGAGATCAAGCCAAACAATATAGGCTAACTTTATTCTGCGACTAAGAATGTTATTAATCCATACCACCAGTCTATAGCGGTCAAAGAGCGGTGACTGGTGGTTCTTGATAACGAAAGAAAAAAATTTATTGGTTTTCTGAATAAAAACGATTTGATCTTGGATATGGGATGCGGATTAGGCAATGATGTCAAATTTTTTATCAATAATGGCTTTAGATGTATAGGCATTGATAATTCTAAAGGGATGCTCAGGAGAGCCAAAAAGATAGCGCCGGATGGAAATTTTAAGGAGATGGATATGAGGGCTCTAAAGTTTGATGACAGATATTTCGATGCAGTCTGGTCCAAGGCTTCATTGATGCATCTGCCTAAGAGCATGATAAAATCAGCCTTGTCAGAAGTGAAGAGGGTGCTAAAAAAGAAGGGGATCTTTTTCCTTTCATTAAGGGAGGGCACTGGAGAAAAAATAGAAAAAATTAAGAGATACGATAACAATCCAAGATTCTTTTCTTATTTCAAAGAAGATGAGATAAAAAGATACCTAAAAGGTTTTAATATCATTGAAATTTCCAGATATGACACCTACGCATGCAGGTGGATTGCAGTATTCTGCAGGAAAGCATAGTCTCTTTTGGCTTTTATATTATCCCTTACCAGCCCTCTTCCAAATCCTTATAAACCTCTTTTCTATGTCCAACCTTAACAATTTCCATCAGTTTTTTATTTTCAAATATGTCTATTAATGCTCTGTAATCCCCTATCCTTAAGCTCCATATATCCTTGCTTTCTAATTTCTTCATAAAGCTTTGAGGTGTATCCTTTATGAAAATTATCTTTTTTAAGATCCTTTCTGTAACCTCTTTTGGAAGTTTTTTAAGTTGTTTTTGTGCCTTTGGCTTAATCTTTATTTCATAAGTCAATTTTAACACCAAGTTCCTCAATAGCCTGACTTAAAGGTATCCCTTTCTCTTTTCTTGCTTCATCTATATCTTTAACAGCTTGTTCTGTTAGTCTTGGTTCTTTCATTTCCTTGAATTTCATCAATTTAGTTATGACCTCATTATAACTTTCTCTAGAGTATTCTTTAAATGTCTTTAATTTATTCAAGGTATTTTTTTTCAATTGTATCGTTGTTAACTCCATATCCATCACCCATATAAGTTATATATAATAAATTATATGGATGTTATATATAAACCTTTCTATCCCCCAACCAAAACCTTTTTATTCCAACCCAGTTTCACATCCCTTATAATGGAATACTCATTCACAGCATGGGGCCACAAGAACATAACAGGAAAGCATAACAGGACCTTGGAGTTCACCAAAGAGAGCGAACTCTCCATCCAGGGAGACTGCATCCTGGGCGTAAGCTCCAATTTCAGCATATACGACCTGAAAGAGCTGATAAGGGAAGGCATCAGGCTTAAGATGGTGATAACCGCAGGAGACATATCCGACCAAATAATCTTTGATGCAAACCCTGCATTTAATGATGAAAATGAAATAGTTATACGGATGGGTGATTTCAGCTCTGACAGGACCTTCGGTATAAAGGCTGACAAGGCATGCTCTTACCTAAAAAAAGAGCTGAAAGATAAGCTTAACAACCCTGAACAGAAGATAGACATCCTAATCACTAACATTTAGCCTTCTTGCCTTAGGCACAAAATTAAGGATCCTTCCCTCTTTCACCCTTCCGGAGCCAAGGTAATCCTCTCCGCATCTCAGGATAACAAACCCTCCTTCCTTGACCTTTTTCTCTATGTCCTTCCCTTTCATCCATTCCCTTGCCTCTTTTTTCTCTAGCAGAACAACATTCCTGTCCGCTTTTGGCCCTATCATCTGCGACCCTTCGATGCTAAGCCTGACCTCATTATCCCTGAATTCCGCTATATAAGACCCGATAGAATTGATCCTCATTCTGCTTAGATCAATATTTGCCAATTCCTTATTTGCGATAAACACCTTATTCTTATTGTTCATAAGAAAGGTATAGTCCAGCTTTTCCCCAAACCCGAACTGCTTCTTTAACAATCCAAGGAATATCTTTCTGTTCTTTTTATCAAGAATCTTCAGGTTCTGCATTTTTCTTAGTTCTACACAAATCCCTTCATCATCAGATGCAGAAAAATTACCTTAGTTCTGCACTAACCCTTTACTTGTTAGGGGCGGGCCGTTAACTTAGTTCTGGACTAGTGGGGAGGATAAGTGTGTTTAGTGAACTTCAAAGCTTGCTTTGAAGGTTTACAAATCCAAAGGATTTGAAAAAGCTAAACACCCCACAAAACATTAGTCTTCCTCTTTATCTGCACAATCTCCTTCAATACCTGCTTCTCATCCACTGAAAGGTACTTCTTCATCTCCTTCAGCTTCCTGAAATCCTTCTCAGGTATGGCTGAATAAAGGACCTCGCCTTCATTTATCTGCCTTCCTACAGTGACCCCTTCCATAGAGACTGCCACCTGTTTCCCTTTCTCTGCCTTTTCAATATTCTCCTGCTCCATCTGCATGCTTCTTGCTTCTGTAATATTCTTTCCATCCTCTTTCATCAGAGGCGTCCCTACCTTAAGAGTTCCTGCCAGGACATCAGCCCCAACGACAGCAGGGTTGTTCTGCCTGAAGACATAGCCTTTCATTATCTGGAATTTGCACGGCATAACCAGCTCCTCAAGCTCTTTTGCCTCTAATCTCCTTTTTTCCTCTGCCTGCCATTTCTCAAACTCCTCTATCAGCTTATAGATGACATTATTCAGGATTACCTTGACATTCTTAGGCTCTGCATCAGAGCAGACATTAAACCCAAGTATGACTGACTTTAACGGGTCTTTCTCAAAGTTTGCCTCTGCGTCCGACAAATCTTTTTTTGTGATATTCCCTACAGAGGCTTTCTTTATCTGTATGTTTTTCTCTTTCAGCAGCTTATCCACTGCCTCTAATGATCCCAGAGAGTCTGCCTTTACCACAATACCATCTTTATCTGTCTGTATCAGGACCTCCTCGACCTCTGCTTTTATTTCCTGTTTTACCTTTTCTATCTCATCCTTGCAGCACGCCCTTATCGGCATCCCTGACAATACCTCATCAATATCATTAGCCGCAATCTTCACCCCTGTTGCAGCATTGACCTCTTTCACAGGCTTGAATTTGCTTTTTTTGTCCCTCATCTCCTTCAGCGGCATTGGCTCGAACAATCCTTTTACCTTTGTCACTATCGGATCTGCCAGCGTCCCTATAACGATCGTATCATTTCTTTTAAGGCTTCCGTCATAGATTATAACATCGATTGACTTCCCCAGCCCTTTTTCCTCCTTGACCTCCAGCACAGTCCCTTTTGCCTTCCCCTTAACATCGCATTTCAGGCAGTTCTCAAGGAACCTCTGCGCCAGCCCTGTAAGCATCATAAGAAGTTCAGGTATCCCTTCCCCTGTTTTTGCAGAGACAGGCACTATCGCTATCCTTTTAGTAAAGTCATCCACCCTGTCATACCTCTCGCTGTCAAACCCCGCCTCTGCCAGCTTTCCTACAAGCTCATATATCTTCTTGTCCAGCATCTGCCGGATATTCTCTCCCTGCTCTTTTATGCTGGTCATAAGCGGCTTGTCTGACGCCTTCCATCCTGGTATAAGGTCTATCTTGTTTGCCGCGATTATGAAAGGTGTCTTGTATTGTTTAAGGATCCCTATAGATTCCATCGTCTGCGGCTTGACCCCCTCGTTTATATCAACGACAAGTATTGCAATATCTGCTAAGTTGCCCCCTCTTTTCCTTATGCTCGTAAAGGCCGCATGCCCTGGCGAGTCTATCATGAGTAATCCTGAGATGCTGAGTTTTGTCTTTAATGACTCTAACAGGCTGCCGCATATCCTTTTGATAGTCCCCAGAGGGACGATGCTGCACCCTATATGCTGCGTTATTGCCCCTGCCTCTCCTTTAATTATAGAGCTGGACCTGATAAAATCCTGGATGCTTGTCTTCCCATGGTCAACATGCCCCAGGAATACAACGATTGGCTGCCTTATTGCCGACATTTTTACCACTAAAACCCGAATAATCAAATATCCTTTTTAAACATTATTATTGTTTTATTATTATATTTACAGGCCTTAGCCTCTATCCAGCCTGTAGCCAATGATATTGGGCTGTACTTTAAGACTTAGTAAGGCTAAGAACCCGGATAATCAAGCCTATACCTTAATATCGCCCCAATGCCGCCTAGGCCGTTAAGTTTTTTTCCTCCTTCATGCTCTGATGAGATGATATGCACAGAGCCTTTCATAGAATCCGCCGCCTTCATGATATTATCAATCCTTTCGTAGCTGTTGTTGTCCCTTGCTTTCTGGATCAGGGAGTCTGTAACCAATAATGCCCTGACAGCACCGGCATTGGCTGCATTCTCTGTATCCTTAAGGCCGTAGGCAGCCAGGTTATTTTTTGATATCTCTGAAAGCAGTTCCTCAACAAGGCTGATCTCACCGGCAATCCTGTCTTCCTGAAGGGCAGCTTTGACCTCGGGCCTTTTTAAGACCTCGTCAATGCCGTTTTTTCCTGTTGAATTGCATGTGGCGGCTATTATTATTTTCTTCAGCTCCCCATTATCAAGCTCTTTCATAAGCTCCTCCTTCCAGAAAGCAGGGCTTGCAAGGATCACTTTTACTGCGCCATACCTCTTCACGTATTCCTCTGCCTTTTTTATTATCTCCTGGTAGAATTTTCCGCCAGACTCCTCCTCAACAGCCTTTTTCCGCACTTTGCCTTTTATTTCTGTCAGGACATCATAGCCGTACTTTTTCAGAAGGGCAAAACTGGCCTCTTCCCTGTCCATCACTATGATTATGATTCTTGATTTCTTTTCCTTGCACGCCTCCTTTAGCCTGTCGAGCTGGTACTTCAGCCATTTCTCTTTTATCAATGTAAAGATGGTGTTAGGTTCAAGGCTGAATGTGTGGTGCTCGCCTTTTTGCACGTCATCAGGGCCTTCTGTTATTATGCCCAAGACCCTTAATGTCCCTGCCTGCCGGCTGAACTCTATCTTCTCTATCCTTATCTTAAGAAAAACAGGCTTCTTAACTATGCTCTGCTTCCTGTCGCCTTCGCTGCCTATCTTGATCTTCCTTATGGTCTTTCCTTTAACTATATCACCTATATCTATGATATAGCTCAGATACCATAGGTCATCCTGGTTCTCTATCTTAAGCTTGGCCTGCTTTTTCTTAAGGTCCATCTGAATCTGTTTCATATTATCCCTAAAAACAATAACTTTATATATAAATTTATTTATTATTTCAATAAGTTTAGATACTGCTCTAAAAACAAGAAGGTGATTGATGATGAGGAAAAAAGGACAGGGAGGTTTGAATGCTGCTATCCTTGTAGCAATAATCGCTGCTTTTATCATAATATACATCCTATTTCTTCCTGCAGGTGACAGGCAGAAGCTCTTGGAAGAGGAGAGTAGTTATGCAGGAAGCACCATATCAAAAAACAAGACCATAATCCTTTTTTCTGAGAGTGTAGGCAGGATGGACCCTGTCGGCAGGGTAAGGGACAAGGAGCTTCCTAACGTGAATATATTTGAGACGACAAACTCCCAGGTCATAGACACGATTAATCCAATATATGTAAAAAACGGGTGGTTTGACAAGAGCATTAAGGTCATCAAGTTTCATATTGATGACCTGGATATCACAGACAATATAGTATTAATCTTTTCTGCCCCTAAAAGAAAAGGCATCTTGTCCATAAAGCTGAATAATGAGCTGATTTATGAGTATGACATCAATTCATTGAATGTTGAGCCTATAAAGTTAAAGAAAAACATGCTAAATGAGGATAACGAATTTGAGTTCAGCGTATCCGGTGTCGGAGGGAAGTTCTGGTCAACAAACGAGTATGCCCTTGAGGATGTCAAGATAATAGGGGACATAACAGACCTTAGCAGGCAGGAGAGCAGCAATGTCTTTACATTGACAGACACTGAATACCAGAACCTGGAGAAGGCAGAGATCAAGTTTGTACCTTACTGCATCACTGCAACTAAAGTAGGGGTGCTGGATTTATTCATTAATAGCAGGAATATCTTTTCTGCTGTGCCTGTATGCAATGACAGGTATACACAGGAGATACCTATGTCTGCATTAAGTTCCGGGCAGAACAGCGTCATATTCAAGACAAACAAAGGAAAGTATGCGATAGAGCAGATAAAGCTTAACTTCATGGAGAAGGATGTGCCTGAAGCTGTCTATTACTTTGAGATCAATTCTACAGCTTATGATGTGATCAATGATGATAAGGAAGATGAATACGATGCCTTCATAAAGATAAACTTTGTTGAGGACAAGGAGAGGAAAAGGGCGGACTTGAACATAAACGACCATTATGACGGGATAGACCAGGAGAAAAAGGTATATTCAAGGAAGATAGATGGCTGGCTTGAAGAGGGGAATAATTTCATAAAGATAACTCCAAAAACCGTCCTTGACATAATCAATATCAGGGTGGAGCTGGAGGAGAATTGAGCTGGTTCTTTAAGAGTTAGAGAAAGGATTCCAAAACAATAACTTTATATATAATTTTATCCAGTATTTGAATAAAGCTGGATAATAGACTAGATGGAAGATTAATGTGTAGGTTATTAGAGTAGATTATCGGTTAAAGGTTGTGAAAAAAGATGGATGATGAAGAAACAAGAATAAAAAAGGAGGTTCATAAGTGGGTTGATGATTATCTTAGAAAGCCTAGTGGAACTGGTATTGGAGATTCTCATGCTAAAGGGATAAAAAATTATTTTGATAAAAAAAAGATTGAGGAACTAAAAATAAAGAATGTTGATCAAGCAAAGGAACATATTAAGGGGTATCTAAATTCTGATGACAAAATTTTCATCAATCCAAAAATCCATAAGGCTATGAAAAAGCATATATTGGAAGGAGGGGAAGATGAAATTGCTAGAAGAAAAGCAGAGGAAAGCAACAGAGAGGTAAAGTCTATATGGGGTAGGGATGCTGAAGAATTTGCTGAGGAGGCTAATGAAAAATACAGAGAAAGAAAATCTATATGGGGCAGGGACGTTAGAGACATAATTAAAGATACCCAACCTTACAAAAAAGCAGCAGAAAAAGCCCAACAAGCCAAAAAATGGGCAGGTGATAAAGCTAGGTGGGCAGACCAATTCTCTGATGATTATTTCCCTACTTTTAAAGGTTTTGCTAAAGAAAAAGGGAGCAAGGGAATAGAGTGGTTTAAGAAAGTAGTGTCCAGTAGATCTCAAGGAAAAGAAGAGAGTAAAGCTGATAAAGCCAAGGAAAAACCTAAAACAGAGGAAGGAAATTTTTTTGCACTTCTTTTAATTTTTCTTACACTTGCGTTAGTTTTTATTGATTATAAGTGGACATATTTTGGAGGTTTGGATTATAGGGTTTACCTTGATGTTTGGAGAGCAGGTGGTTTCGCAGTTCTGTGGATGACGTTTGTTCCAATCTATACATTAGCATTATTACTGATTATATGGTTAAGGTTCATTACAAAAGAACATAAAACTGCTTATACTTTCATGCTAGTTGTTGGTGTTTTGCTGATAGCTAATACCCTAAGTACAATTTTCGGAATAAAAATCATTCCGATAATAGGTCTTCCTGTTTCAATAGTTGCTTTAATTGGTGCTATGATATTCTCTACTCTAAAGTTTATGGACCAGGATGAAAGAAATGATTTCCTTTCCTGGGTTATGCTGTTTTTTGTTGTATCTGCAATTCTTTCTTTAGGCGGTCACGAGAGTATTGGCGGGTTGTTACATTTAATTATCGCTACTCTTGTTTGGTTTTTTATCATAGATACTGAAAAGAATAAAACCGCAGCAAATCATTGGGTCGCTCTGGGGCTGGCAATAGACTTTTTTGGTTTTGGGATACTGAAAGCATTAATTCCTCTAGCTTCTAATAGTTCACTAATAGCAAATAGATTTGTTTTTCCGATATGGTTTCTTTTTGTAACATTTTATTCAGCTGAATACAAGAGAAGCAGGTTAATAAAAGCTGTAACTTTTGGGGTATTTATTTTCTATCTTATAGCGTTAGTAGAAGGGGCTTATGGTTGGCAGAATATCCAAGCAGGTATGAAGGTAAGCCCTGAAGAAAGGGCTGAAGCAAAAAGTTTTGGTAAACTTCTTATGGACAAGCTAAGATCCTTCCCCGGGAAGATTGTTGCTGAATACCAGGAAGGCATGGAATACGCCACAGGAGGGTACTACCAGGGGAAGGTGGAGGAGAACCAGGACCCGAGAAACGAGCTAGGAGTCCACATCGAAAACCTCGAGGCGGCAGACAAGCAGTTCTACCAGAATGAGCAGGTTGTCATCTGGGGAGACCTTAGGGCAAGGACATTGGAAGAGCCTATAAATGTCTCTATTAGCTGTGAAGCCGGAGGGGTTAATGGAACTATAGTGCCTGCTGAACTGGGGGGTGAAAAGGGGTATGAGATAGAGAAACTGGAAGAGATACCTTTTGAGTGCGTATTTGACAGAGAGAACAGGCTTAAGGCAGGGACACAGACTATCAAGGTAAAGACAAGATTCAGTTTCCAGACCTACGGCTACCTTAAGGCATATTTCATGGATATCGAAAGGATGAGGGCGTTAAGAAGGGAGGATGTGAATCCCTTAAAGGAGTACGGAATCGAAGAGACGCCTAAGGCCATATACACGAACGGGCCTGTAAAGCTCGGGATGGGGACCATCAGCTCGCTTGTCGGCCTGAACAGGGAATCAGGAACAGATTCAGCAGGATACAGCTATATAGGCGTTACAGTACAGCCCCAATGGCTGGGCAGGATAGAAAAAATAACCAACATTACAATCCAGATACCTGAGGATATGGACATATCAGACTACAAGTCAGGAACGTTCTGCAGGGAGGGGTTCGAGCCTATAGGGAGCAATGAAGGGAATACAATATATAAGATAACAAATGCAGAGATTAACAGGATAAAAATCCCTATAACCACATACAAGTCATGGAGATGCCCGATAGACATCCCAAAGGATAAGGTCAATAATATCCTGGGGAATACGCCTGTTGCTGTGCATTATTACAGGGCAGGGGTCAGTTATGTATATGAGATTGAAAAGTCGATAAGCGTGTTTATCAAGAATGTCCCTGAATATCAGGAAGAGTTTAAAGGCTGCAAAACAGAATGTAATGACAGTGACGGATGCAGATGCATGAGCGATGAATGCTGTGTCCCAAAAGAGGGGATTATTACAAAAGGCTACACATGCGATGATTACCCCTCAGGCAACAACAGGTGCAGGGGGTATGAGAGGATCATCAAGGATGTGAACGAGGCAGACCTGGAGATAGATGCCTATCTTGCATTAAACCTATTGTGTGCTCAGGGGTCTGATGACCTGACAATGATCAATGATGTACTTACATCAAAAGGGTTTAAGGTAGATTACTGGACTGAAAAGAATGAAGAGGCTGTTAAAAAGGTGGTCGAATCGAAAGGGTTTGCGATAGACAGCGAAGCCAGCCAGGCCATTAAACAGCTGATCGATAAGTGCAGCGGCGAATATACAAAAGTGAATTACGTACAATCAGGAGAAAAAAAGATTGCTGACAAGATTGCAGAAACCACAGCCATATTCCATAATGTGGAAGCTAACCTAAAAGAAGATCTGAAAGACCCTGTAAAAAAAGCTAACCTTAATAAAAAGAAAACAAGGTTCATTGAGCAGGTCCAGGAAGCTAAGAAGGATTTCCAAATTATCAAGGAATATATGCTTAAGAACTACAACAAAATAATAGATGACAAAATATACCTTGAAAGGCTGGACAAGGCAGAAGCAGACCTGGGCGGATTAGGCTATTAAGGGAGATGATCTAAGATAAAATGCAGGCAAAAAAAACAACCACAGCATTAATGATTTGGTTATTAATATTATTGCCCATATACGGCTGCACAAAAACACAAAAAGAGTATACCCCTTCAGTCACAAGCGAGGAAATCTATACAGGAAAGCAGGGATTAGAGATGGAATTCTTTGAAAATGCGCCTCCTGAAGAGGTCTTTGAAAACAGCCCTGTGCCTGTCGGCATTAGGCTTTACAACAAGGGCGCTTATGATATAGAAGAAGGACATCTGACCATAGGCCTGGAAAAGGAGTATATAAAATTTAATGCAGACCCCTCTATAAAAGCGATTGATGATGATAATGTTGATCCTGACGATGCAAACCCGGAACATATGGAATTCAGGCTCAAGGGAAAAGGCGTGGAGCATCCTGATGGGGAAAATGAGCTTATAACATTCTTACTCAGGACCCTAGGGAAATTAAATGATAAGGATCCCCAAAGCGAATCACATACATCCCTGATGTCAGTAACATCATGTTACGGATACCGGACAAGGGCAGTAGAGACTGTCTGCATAGACACGGATGTCTACGGCTTTAAGAAAAAGGCCTATGATAATGATGAAAAAGGGCCTGATAAGAACAAAATGCCCTGCACAGTAGGGGACATAACCCTGGCCTCGCAGGGGGCTCCTGTTGCTGTAACCAAGATAGAGAGCGAGATGCTGCCTTTTGAGGATAATGCAGAGAAGATAAAGCCGAGGTTCACGATAACCATAAAGAATGTTGGAGGCGGGGAGGTAGTCAGGAAAGACCTGACACAGGAGGCATGCTTATCCACCTCTATAGGATACAAGGAATGGAATTCTGTAAATGTCGAGGCTTATCTCTCTGATCCCGAAAAAGAAGGAAATAAATTGGACTGCGACCTGGTGAAGGGGGGCAATGAAGATGACGGCACCCTTATACTGAAAGAAAAAGAGGACATAATAAGGTGCTCTTATGAAAAAGGGTTTGATAACACCATGGGCGTATTTTCCTCGCCTTTGTATATAATCCTGGACTATGGCTATACTGACACTATATCAACTGAAGTGAAGATCAAGAAACAGCTTACGCACTGAAGAATATGTTAAGTACAGTTCATAAGTACACACACTACTCGCAGAGAAATCTGCTTCAATAGTGCAGTGGCACCCTGCAGGCGGCGTGCGGCATGCAGGGTGCTCACAGAACTATGAGCAGTTTTTAGCGCAATAATGTTGCGTGCGGGTGTGTACTTTACAGGTTTACTTAGTAGAATAGTAAGATTTATATAATAAGTTAGTATAAAAACAGAATAAAATGCCTAAAATGCAAAAAAGGGTTCTAATAGCAGTTTTAGTAGTCCTTATCATCGCTGTTTCAGGATGCAGAAGAGCCAGCGTGGATGAGCCTACTGAATACAACTACAGGACAGGGACAGAAGGCCTGACCCTTAGCTTCCCTTCCCATACGCCAACACAGATATATGAGAATGATAATGTAAACCTGATGGTTGAGATAAGGAATAGCGGGGCTTTTCCGCTTACAGCAGATGAGAAAGGAGAGTTTGAAGGCAAGATATGGATCGGCGGCTATGATAGGGGCATTTTGACGATAGAGCCGGAATCAGGGCAGAGTGCTGACTTAAATGAAGATGAGCTTGAAGGGAAAAGCTCCTATAATAAGGACGGCGGTTTTAGCGCTGTCGAGTTTAATATGGATGCAAAGAATCTGCCACAAGGGATGCCTTATTATAAGCCTAGGATCATTGTCACTGCCTCTTACTTCTACAAGACCCTTGCAAATCCCATGATCTGTGTCGATCCTGAGCCAAGAAGCACAAGGGTAAGGGAAAAGGTCTGCAATGTAGGGGATTATTCAGCTTCAGGAGCAGGCTCTGGAAAAGGGGTTGGATCCGGCTTAGGGTCGCAGGGAGCGCCTATCGCTGTGACCAAGATAGAGGAGGATGTAACCAGCAATGATATCCTCTTCAAGATATATATCCAGAATTCAGGTAATGGCCTGGTAATATCAAAGGATGATATAGGAACTGACCCTAACATGGGCTATGACTGGAGGGATATCAATAAAGTAGTTATAGAAAGCATTAAAGTAGGAAACAAACCAATGACAAACTGCAGGCCAAAGGATGTTGTCCAGCTTACTGACGGCAAGGGCTATATCTTCTGCACTTTAAGCAAGAGCCAGGTAGGGGAAGATGCGTATGTAACCCCATTGAACATACAGTTAAGCTATGGCTATACAACCTCGATAGAGAAAGACATCGAGATATTTGAAGAGGTATCATTTGGCAGTTAAATTTAAATAGTAGGATTATAAAATCAATTAAAATATCTTAAAGGAGGATGATAAAATGAAGAAAATAATCGTATTGTTGATTGCAAGCTTGTTTATTTTAGTTGCCTGTCAAAAACAGGTTGAAACCACGTTCTCAAAGCCCTTCATAGGAGGGACTAATGCTATAAGCTTTGATTTTATAGAAGGATCGCCGCCGGCAGAGGTCTATGACGGAGGGTCTTACCCGTTTGAGGTAACCCTTAATGTTGAGAATAAAGGGGAGTATGATGTTGCCATGAATGACATAACTGTTGACCTTGTAGGCTTTTATCCTGCTGATTTCGGAAGCCCCCCTGTAACAGCTAATCCTACTGAGAATCTGGATAAATCCTATATTGATTCTGAGGGGAATATAATACCCGGGACAATAACATATTTAACCTTTTCAGACTTTAATTTTGGAGGGACATTATTAGCCAATAACCAGTACAGGATAAGGGCTAATGTGTGTTACCTGTATGGAACAAATGCACAGGCTGATATGTGCGTTCTACATGACTTGACAAAGACAAAGGATGAGGTCTGCAAGGTTAGCGAGAAAAAGAGTGTTGACTGCTCATCAGCTCCAATCAAGATAGAGAATTTTGAGGAGAGCATTGCAGGGACGGACAAGATAACCTTCTCTTTTGAGATAGTCCACAGGGGCTCTGGCCTAGTATCAGAAAAGAATACTGACTGCAGCGATGAGACAGTAGATAAGAATAAGGTCTGGGTAGAGATTGAGAATGGGGATCTAACAAGCTCCTTAAGCTGCGCAGGGTTAAGCGACGGGACAGCCACAACAGGATATACAACATTATACGGCGGAAAGAGGATGATAAGGTGCACACAGGATACAAGCGGTTTGACAGGAGACTTTGAAAAGAAGGTCAACATAAAGGTAGTGTATGACTACAAGGAGCATAAAGAAGTAAGCCTGATGGTCAAGCATACAACCTAATTCTTATTTTTTATTTATTTTTTTCCTGCCAATGTAAATGATGCCAGGAGAGACTCAAGTTGGACAAATTCATCAGAGCCTTCAGTCATCCTGAACTCTATCTCACCGCATTTCTCCATCAATACCATCTTTGACCTGTTTTCTATGTCCAGGCTTAAGATCTGCTTCTGGATCTGCTTTATTATGTCAAGGCCTGACAGGCCGTAGTTTAGCATGGTGTCAAGCAGCTTGTTCCTTGCATCTATGAATCTGTTTTCCACAGCTAACTTTAATATCTCCTTGACCTCTTTCGGCTCTGCGACAGACGCTAAAGAATAGACAAGGTCTTCTGTGATGTTTTTTGATATCGCTGTGCAGCTCTGCATCACGTTCTCCAACCGCCTGCAGTCGCCGTCTGAAACATCTATCAGAGCGTCTTTTGCCTTATCTGCTATCTTTAGGCTCTCTTCCTCTGCTATCCTGTCAACTATAAGGTGAAGGTCTTTCCTGTCTATCGGCTTGAAGCGGAAGACAGCGCACCTGCTCTGGATAGGGTCGATGATCTTGCTGGAATAGTTGCATGACAGAATAAAACGGCATGTGGAGGTATAATTTTCCATGGTCCTCCTTAATGCCTGCTGGGCCTCTCTTGTCAAGGCATCAGCCTCATCAAGGAATATGATCTTAAAGGGCACATCTCCTATGGCCCTTGTCCTTGCAAAGTCCTTTACATTAAGCCTTATAGTATCTATGCCGCGGGTATCACTTGCGTTAAGCTCAAGAAAGTTCTGGCGCCATGCTGTTCCAAAAAGCTTTTTGGCTGCCACAATAGCCAAGGTGGATTTTCCAACACCGGCAGGGCCTGCATAGAGCTGGTGGGGCATATTCTTCTGCTGTACAAAGGCCTTAACCCTGGCGACTATCTCTTTCTGGCCCTTGATCTCAGAGAAATCATTAGGACGGTATTTTTCGGTCCAGATAGCGTGCTCCTGCTGTTCTGCCATGAGGCAGGGAAGGGATTACCTGTTTAAATAGTTAATTGTTTTCGGGACTTCATCCAAAAATGCGATGGCATCTATTTATGAGCCTTTATTTTGATTTAACAGTACACTGACAAGGGGGATGTCC
>JAHWHQ010000053.1 GCA_019323195.1 Candidatus Woesearchaeota archaeon
AAGGAATATAATAGACTCTATCGAAAGATTGATGGATAATGATACAGGCAGCATCGGGATAGGCTCTCCAGGGCCTTTGGACTACAGGACAGGCATTATCGGAAAGACCCCTAACCTGCCTTTGCAGGGGGTAAACCTAAAGAGCCTGATCAAATCCAGATTCAGGAAAAAGGTCTGCATAGAGAATGACGCTAACTGTTTTGTCCTTGCAGAGGCCATCTTAGGGGCAGGAAAAAAGAATAGCTTTGTAGCAGGCCTTACGATCGGCACAGGGCTTGGCTCTGGCCTGGTCATCGATAAGAAAATCTACCATGGCAGGTGCTCTGCAGCAGAGATAGGGCATACCACTATAAATTTCAACGGCCCTAAGTCAAAGTGCGGGAACAATGGCTGCCTTGAAAGCTATGTCTCAGCAAGAGGGATACTCTCCAGGACTAGCCTTAAGGTAGATGACACAAAAGAGCTGTTTGATATGGCATCCAAGGGCAATAAAAAGGCCTTAGCAGCATGGGAAAAGACAGGCTTTTACCTGGGCATAGGAATAACCAACATCATCAATACCCTTGACCCTGAGATTATAGTAATAGGCGGCAAGATTGCAGGAGCCTGGCCTTATTTCAACAGGAAGCTTAAAGAGACTGTAAAGGAAAGAGCCTTGTTCAAATGTAAGATAGTTAAAAGCAGCCTGAAAGACGGAGGCATATTAGGGGCTGCATTGCTTAGGGATTGTTAATAGCTTTAAAAATATAGGATGATTCTAATCAGTTAAGGGTGGATATGATAAAGAATTTATTGTATAAATTGGTGGAATAATGAGATTCAGATTACCTGGAGCAGGAAGACAAGAGTTATCTGATGCAATTAATGCTATGTATGCTATCCATGAATGGTTAATGTTGTATAAGGCATCAATGGTAGGGGAAATATTAGCTGAAGAAGAATTACCTCAATTAGCAGAGAGATTAGGGGTGGAAGATGCATTTTCATCAGGAATGGAAGGAGAAGAAGTGGCTAAAGTTTTTTATTATAATACTCGTAATACATTGGATAGTTCTGTTAAGGTTTTAGAAAAACATAAGGAAAAGATAGAATCAGCTGGTAAGATGCTTCGTAAGATCTATGATATAGATTATCTATATCTACAGAATAATCTAGAGAATCAATTTGTAGAATATCTACGGAAACGAGAACCTTAGCTATCAGATTGAACCCTTATTATCAAATAACCACTAAACAAAATTAGAGCCCCCCCTATTATTGTCATCAGTGAAGGAACCTCCTTAAACAGCAGGAATCCGAACAGTATAGCAGATATTACCTCTGAGTAGGCGAGTATTCCTGTATGCTGGGCCTTGACATGCCTTACCCCTGAAAGAAACATCAATGTTGGCACAAAAGTTGCAAATAAGGTATAAGATGCTATCAATGTTATCTTTTCCTTTATCACAATAAAAGAGCCAATCCCAAGGAAAGGCACCATCACAATGCATGGTATTAACGACTGGTAAAAAAGTATCGATAATGCTGTTGCATCATTGTTCAGCAGTCTCTTGACAATGTTTATAGAAAGTCCGTAGAATATTGCAGATACAAGCCCGAACATGATGCCTTTCAGGTGCATGCTTCCAAAGCTCAGGTTGCTGTAGCTTATCAGGATAAGGCCCATTACTGAAATTACCAGGGCCTTTATCGTGACCTTCTCTATTTTTTCATCCACTATCAATGGCGCGGACAATGCAGCTATGACAGGCGCCATGTAATGCGAGAACACAGAGTTTGCGAATGTAGTCAAGGCATATGCCTTCAGATAAGAGTAAAGGTTGCCTATGAGGAACAATCCTGTCAATACATACAGCCACATAAGTTTTTTGCCCAATAGTTCCTTAACCCTTCTTGATATGATGTAATAGATAAGCAGTACTATTGTTATCAGGAGTGTGGAGGCAAAGATAAGAAGCGCTGGCCTTATGTTTATGAGCCTGACAAAAGTTCCTACCAGTCCAAAAAGCACCATCGCAGCTATTATCAGGGCAGAGCCTTTAATGTGCCTGTTCATATTACCTCACCAACAACATATATTGAGCCGGTAATAAGTATTAACTCGTCCTTTTCTGCTGTTCTCTTTGCATACACTAAAGCCTTTTTAGGGTTTTCTATTATAATATAGTCCCTTCCAAGGCCCTTATTAAGGTATTCCCCCATTACCTTAGGTTCTAACGCCCTTGGGATAGGCGGCTTTACCAATATGACCCTGTCTGCTGACGGCATTATCTCGTCGAGCATATTCCTGTAATCCTTATCCTTTAGGACGCCTATTATAAGATGCAGCCTTTTGTAGGATTTTTTTATCTTTATCAGCTCTTTTTTCAGGGTTCTGATTGCCTCCAGATTATGTGCGCAGTCAACCAGTATGCCTTTGGAGATGAACTCCAGCCTTCCGGGGCATGCTGTTTTTAACAGGCCTTTTCTGGCAGCATTTTCATAAATCTTCATGCTATAATGATCATTCAGCACCTTAACTGTCTGCATTGCGATAGAGGCATTCTCAAGCTGGAACCTGCCGTTCAGCCTTAATGGGATCCTTATAGGCTTTCCGTTGGTATAGAGCTCTGCGTTCTTTTCTTCAGCCGCTTTTCTTATGACATCTAATGCAGCCCCTTTAGCGCCGGTAACTACAGGAATCTTGTTCTTGATGATGCCAGCTTTCTCAAAGGCGATCTTCTCTACTGTCTCACCCAGGTATTCCTGGTGCTCTAAGGAGATGTTTGTGATGACCGAGACTATCGGCCTGGCAACATTTGTCGCATCCAGCCTTCCTCCCATGCCGACCTCGCAGGCAAGATAATCGATCTTTTTCTCCTTGAAGTAAAGGAAAGCCATGGCTGTTATGACCTCAAAGAATGTCTGCGAAGTGATATGAGGCTTAACCTTCATGAAGTGCTTTATGAGGTCATCTTCTGTTATCTTTTGATTGTTTATAAGGAACCTTTCCCTGAAATCCTTCAGATGCGGCGAGGTATATGTGCCTGTCTTATATCCTGCCTCCCTTAGCACAGAAGAGAGCATAGCGCACACAGATCCCTTGCCGTTAGTCCCTGCAACATGTATGACCTTAAGCTGTTTTTCAGGGTTATTGAGCTTTTTAAGAAGGATCCTTATATTCTTTAGGCTGAGGTTAAACCCTCCCTTATGCTCAGAGCCCTTAAGGCTGTAGATATATCCTATAGCTTGTTTGTAGTTCATTGTGCCTTTCTATTATGTTAACAGCGTACTGATTTAAATATATTGGTTTTTTGTAGTTGTAGCTATTAATCTGAGAGGATGATTTTATTATCCAAAAAGAAAAAACATATAATTGATAGGGCATTATCTTGATTCATGAAAGGGGATACCTTAAACTTGGGTGCATTAATATCTATCATTGGATTACTCATCTCTCTTGGGGGAGTGGTTATTGATAATATTTATCTAATCAGTGTAGGTATAATAGCAATATTGATTTATACTAGCCTATATCTTAAGGCAAGTATATTTGACAGAATAAGTGGCAATGAGATTTCAATTAAAAATTTATCAAAAGAAATAAATACTAGTAAGGAAATAAACCAACTAAAGGAGAAAATATCAAATTTAGAGGGTAAATTTTCCATGATGAAAAATAGAAAAGGATTTATCGATCCAATATCATTGTTAATTATACTGATCTTACTTGTCCTACTTATTCTATATCTAAAGGAGAAAGGAGTGATATAATTTCTGCAACTTGATGTATATGATGATCTATCTAATAATCCGCCTCCGAACTCAATGCTTGAACAGCCTTACTCCTGAAAACACCATCGCCATGCCGTGCTCGTC
>JAHWHQ010000054.1 GCA_019323195.1 Candidatus Woesearchaeota archaeon
AAAACGAAGTTTTTAACTTTATGAACTAGAGAAAATTTCACAAATTTAATGTCTCAAATTTAAGTAAATTTGAGAATTTGAAAATCCGATTGATTTTCAATATGATTATGAAATTTTCTTGTTTAGCCACCCTTACGGGGAATGTCAGTTAATAATTATTAGAATTCAAAGGCGAATCCGATGCCATCCATGCGAAGCATGAATTTTTGGATGAAGCTTATGGCGCCTGCTCTTCTCTCCTGCTCTTTTTCCTGTAAATATTATATACAGCCAACCCCAATATTAATAGTAAAGCCAGGATAATAACCCACCAGAATGACCTATCCTGTATGAACTGCTCCTCTATTAAAGGAACCTTTAGCACCTCATAATCCCTTGGATTATATACGACAATATACTTGGCCTTGTCATAATACGGGAAGATAAGCGCAAAATCAGTTTCGTTAAGTATCATCATCCCTCCTGACAGGCTTTTTACCAGTGGGTCGCTCAGGTCAATATTAATCTCCAGTGGAACCTCAAACCTGAAAGAGTACAGAACCTCCTCATTCTCAGTGGATATGACCTGTGCTGTATAGCCCTCTTCAGGCTGTATAATCCTGTCAGGCGCATACCCGCACTTTATTACTCTATCCATGTAGGTTATAACTCCGTTGTCATAATTGAATTTGACAACAACTACCTTATTGCATTCTACCTTTGCTGTTGCAAAAGGGACCAGCAGGATAAGCATTAGCAGCATTAGTTTTATCCTCATCTATTCCTCACCCTCCTTATACAGGTCAAGCTTGTCGATTATGATCCTTTCGTTCAAGGGCCCGAACTTCTCTGTGCTTAACGTCCTCATTATAGAGTTTGTCGTAGGCCTTGAATACCTGTTTAATGAGCATCCTTCAAAACACCCTGTCCCGTTGACATCCTTCCATTCATCGCATTCAGGAGGAAGGTCGCAGTTAGGGTAGCTTTCAGGGTCAAAGCCGATATTTGAGTAATATTTCTCATCCACATACTCATCCGCCAATCCCCCGAAGATATGCCCGAACTCATGCAATACAACCAGCTTATTGTCAGCCGTGTTTATCTTTTCCATGTTGGATACCGCGCTTGACCTTACAGGTTTTATAAAATCCTTTATCCTGCTCCTGTCAACCAGTATAAATATATAATCATTCGGGCAGTATGATGCCATCTTCTTCACAGAAAATTCATCGCACCTCACCCAGTTTCCAACCTCGCAGTCAAACCCCCCCAGCTTATTCACCTGATAAAAATTTATCCCTTCCTGGTAAGACTTGAAAGGCTCTGTTTCTAGGAATACCTCAATGTTGTCGTTTGCATCCTTTCTGAAACTATCATACTTATCATACCCATAGCCAAGGAATGCGATATCTATCGAATTGTTTGGCGGCGAATTATAGAGAAGCGAAACGCAGTCAATCTCTTTTTCACTGTCCCTGAACGTGCTTATCAGGCTCTTCCCCCCTTTGCTTGTAAGGCTTGTTTTTAGTGTTGCTTCTACTGTTTTCAGGCACAATGGATTTTCATCCTCCCTTAGCTCAAACCCGTCCATCCATATCGGGTTAAATTTTCCGAACGGCTCAAAAAATACGTTCTTGTTTTCATACTTGTTGATCTCATCATTAAGGTTGCAGTTTATTAATGGTGATATTGTCTTGTTCCTGTCTACAAAACAGACAGACTCTATCCCTGCCGGAACTGCAATTACCTTCTCATCTACCGACCCATGGCTGCTTAAGCTGTGCTTTTCAACAGTATTCTGTAGGCTGCTTAGGAAATTGCTTAGCTCAAGGTCTCCTGATCTGGCTGCCCACCTTGTTATCTGCACTGCTCCGAAGATAAGGATAAATACGGCAATAAGCGCAAATAAGATATGCATTAGGGGCAGTCCTGCCAGCTGGGCTTTTTTCATCATCTGCTATTTAGAATAGAATATATATAAATCTTTTTGAAATTTGGCCTCATATAAATCCTAGGCGTCTGTGCCATTGTTTGCCTTGTTTACGGAGTAAACAATGGCAAAGGCCAGGCGGAGCTTACCATGTTCCTCTATGAAGTAGAGGGTTATGGTAAGCGGAGTAGCATAGGATTTCTATGAGGCCTGAAATTTAGTAGCGGACTAAAATAAAGCATAATATTATAGCTGCAAATATAGAAAGATAAACTTATAATCCTCACGCTTCTATGCCGTACAGCTTTGGCGTAAACGGCTCTGGCGTAGGCAGGAATACCCTCATGTCAAAATATCGTTTTACAACCCCTGTCAGCTTATAGACCTCCCTCCAAAGCAGCTTTTCATGCTTTTCCAGGTCCTGCGATATGATCCTTTTTTCATATATGTCCTGCCAGTGTCTAAGAAACCAATGGTCTGCCCATTCATTTTTATAGTCGGTCTGTACTGCTCCGTTAAAGAATATCTCAAGCTCCCCCCATTGTACCTTTATCTTCTTGCCCTGGTGCATGATCTCCCTGTTCTGGATATACACACCGTGAAAATCGATATTAAGCTTATACCTTAGGTAACCCGCGTATCTTCCTTCCGGCTTTTTGAACAGCCGCCAGTATATCCATAGCTCTTTCCCCCCTGAATGAAGCCCTTTCTGGCAGAACTTTTCAAGGTAAAGCGTCTCTATGTCGCTGTGCATCGCTCCCGGCTGCGTTCCTGTCCTCCCTCCCTCTTCCCCAAACCATTTCTCCTCTACAAGATACTCATGCATCATCACGTAAAGGTTCTTAAGGTTAAAGACATCCTTGTATTTCACCTTTGTCTGGGTGAGTTTAATCTGGTTCATAGCCTTAGATTATTATAAAGTATTTATATAAAGTTTTCGTTTAGAACAGAGAGTATTTTTTATTCTCTTTTTTCCTATATCTTTAAAGAAAAAATATCAAAATGTTTTTAGAGAATATTCTGGTTTAGACCTATTACTAAAATTCAATATTTATGAAGAACTTCATTTTTCTTTTATTAAAGATTCCCTTCCTAACAAGTGTTGTTAATCTCTTTCTTATTGGAGGTTGTGGGAAACCTAGATTTTTAGCTATATCACAAGCAAGGAAATATCCCTTCCCTTTAGATAATCTTATTGCTTCATTAATTATTAGAAGCATGATATTTGATGGTAATTCCCTGTTCCTATTCACCATAAAATCTAGTTTTTTCTTTTTGGTTGGAGAAGAGAAGTTAATCTCTCTAAAGAATTTTTTAACATCTTCTTTTCTTTGAATTTCCAGTTCAAATGCCCCTGTGATTTGTCTTTCTCTTACGAGAAGCCTTTTTAATCTGATATTACTATAAATCTCGAAATCATTTTCCAATATTCTCTTTAAATCAATTAGTATTTCTGGGGCATTAATCATTTCTTTTATTCTACTTGGTATTTTTTTAAGATAAACAATCTCTTTGTTTCTGATTGATTTCACAAAATCTTCTGGCAATTTGGGTGTAGCATAAATACATTGGGATATGGCGATTCTCATCTGGTTTGGTTCAGGCCATCCTTCATCATCAAAAAATTGCTGAATGAATGCTTTTTTTACTGATTTCCCAGAACTTTTTATTACTTCTGGTATCCCAGGGTTAAATCTTGTTTGTTTTCCAACTGGAATTCCTACAAAGCTGAAAATTCTGCCTGTAATCCTAGGAAGGAATAGGCAAGGTATATTTTTAGAAGAAATACGATGATCAATAATGACGTTTCCTAACCAATCCCTTACACATTTCTCTATTTTATTAATTAAGAATATATCCTTATTCTTATACATGACTCTAGAGGTATTGCTTCCATCTCCCAGTATTGATGCAAATATGATTGCACTTTCAGGAGTATCCAGCCTTATGGGGAGTTTTATCTTATTACCACCAATTTTTTCTATGTGTTCATAAACTTCCATGAAATTTATTTTGATAAGGTTGAGTAGTTTTTTAAATCCTTTTATGTTCATGCTTATCCCATACATGTTATTGAAGAGTGTTTGTTTTGATAATCCTGTTAATCTGGATAAATTTGTCATGGACTTGGCTTTTTCTAAAGCTGATTTAAAGATACTTTTCCTGAATTCCTGACTAATTCTAATACTTATATTATCAGGTTCATAAAACCAATGATAGGCATTTAAATCCTCAAAATTTTGTTTTTTATTTGCCATTTTAAATCACTACTTTATCTTTATATGAAACTATGTAAGTAATTTTCTTTTAAATACTTTACCTAAGTATCTTGAATAATCAATTAAAGGAGAATTACAATTTGTAGTTGAATGATTTTTTGAGATTTGAAATGAGGTAATTATAAAAAACGGCTCGTTTGCAAGTTCACTTCTGAGACCTCATAATCATATTGTGAGCAAAGCATTTCCCATAGAAATGTCTAGCTTGTTGCCATACGGTACGTCCACGTAAAAATGCACTCATTCCCCTTTTTAGC
>JAHWHQ010000055.1 GCA_019323195.1 Candidatus Woesearchaeota archaeon
ACGGGGCTGTAAGCAGCGATGAGATGGTTCTTGGTACTTACCTGCACGGGATCTTTGATAATGATGAGTTCAGGAATCATTTTATCAATTGCCTGAGAAAAAGGAAAGGTCTTGATGAGGTTAAGGGAACTTTTAATGAAGCTGAGTGGAGGGAGAAGGAGATGGAGAAGCTTGCAAAAACTGTTAAGGAGAATATTGACATGGAAAAAATAAGGGGGATGTTAAATGCTTAGCCTGATAGGGTTTTTTACAAGGCTGCCTGTAAAGAAAACGTCTGTTGAGAAGGCATCTAAGCTATCATACCTGCTGCCTTTGATAGGGCTTATGATAGGGGCATTAGCCGGATTTTTTTACTTAGTTATAGATTCTTTATTTATTCACATAAATGATTATATAAAGGTGTTATTGACAATAGTATTCCTGTATCTTATCACAGGGCTTAACCATCTGGATGGGGTTGCAGATTTTTTTGACGGCATCTATTGCTGCTCGTCAAGGGAAAAAAAGGTTAAGGCGTTAAAGGATACAAGGATCGGGATTGCAGGGGTTGTGTCTGTATTGTTCCTGCTGATGTTTTTGCTGTTCTCTTTGGCAAAATCAGAAGGTGTTTTTCTAAATATCATAACAGCGGAATTGGCTGCAAAAACATCCATGCTTATGGCAATGCTGGCAGGAAAGCCGGCAGAAGATGGGTTTGGAAGGTTTTTCATAAAGAACCTGAAAAAGGGATTACTGCCATTGTCAATATCATTTTCCTTTATTGCATCATACATGTTATCAGGATCAAGAGGGGTGTATGCGCTTATCATATCAATCATAGTTATGATTGTTATTGTCAATATGGCGCATAAGCATTTTGGCTCTACCAACGGGGATGTTTTCGGGGCAGTCAATGAGATAACAAGGGTTTGCTGCCTGGTGTTTTTATTGTTGTGAGATGAAATCTATAATAATGGCCGGAGGAAAGGGAACAAGGATGGGAGGAATTGAAAAGGCTTTGATAGAGATAGGAGGGATTACATTATTAGAGAGGGTTGCAGATGCACTGCAGGATACAGAGATAGCGGTGGCTGTTACTAAGAATACGCCGGAAACATGGAAGAAAGCAGAGGAGCTGGGGCTTAATACGATAAGAACGCCTGGAAAAGGGTATCATGAGGACTTATTGTTCTTGTCGAAGATGTTTAAGGAATTTTTGTGTGCTAGTGCAGACCTGCCTTTCCTTAATAAAAAACTGGTCAATGATGTCATCAAAAAGTATGATGAGGTAAAAAGGCCTGTGTGTGTTGTTATAGCCAAAGAGGATTATGATAGAATCGGGTTTAAGGGCTCTTATTGTAAAGAAGGCCTGGTCCCTGTTGGGCTTAATATTGTTGCAGAAGGAGAGGATTACCTCTATGGGATCAAAGGGAAAGAGGCGATCAATGTTAACACTAGAAATGATATGGAGGAGGCAGGAAAATGGATGCAAAAACAGATGAAAATAGAATAGATGAAGGAAGGATGAGAATAAATAATCTTGAGATTGGTCTGGTAGATAAGGGTTTAATGGAGAAGACACAGCTGCGACTTGATAATCTTACTAAGCCGAAGGGATCTCTTGGTATATTGGAAGAGCTGGCAAAAAGGTATGTGGCTATTACCGGAAGAGAGAATCCTGAACTAAGGAAAAAGGTTATCTTTACACTGGCAGCAGACCATGGGGTTGCTGCTGAAGGCGTGAGCGCATTCCCGCAAGAAGTTACAGCACAGATCGTATTGAATTTTGTCAATAAAGGGGCTGGGGTGAATGTTCTTGCAAGGCATGTGGGGGCTAAGGTGGTGGTGGTTGATATTGGAGTTAAGACTGATATAAGCTGTGCTGAGGTTGTAAACAGGAAAATAGGTTATGGAAGCAGGAATATGGCAGAAGGTCCTGCAATGACAGAGGAGCAGGCAGTCAAAAGCCTGCTTGCAGGTATTGAACTTGCTGAAGAGGAGATAAGGGATGGCGCTGACATCATAGGGACAGGGGATATGGGGATTGCCAATACTACGCCAAGCTCTGCTATTACAGCTATCATAACAGGAAGAAAGGTTGAGGATGTTACAGGAAGAGGGACAGGGGTCTCTGATGAAGGGTATGAAAAAAAGATCAATGCTATCAAGAAGGCGCTTGACGTTAATAAGCCTGACCCTAAGGATGGGGTAGATGTCCTAAGAAAGGTAGGGGGCTTTGAGATAGGAGGGATTGCAGGAATAATACTTGGGGCTGCTTCACATAGGATACCTGTTGTTATAGACGGGTTTATATCAGGGGCAGGGGCTTTGATAGCATACACAATCAATCCGAAGGTTAAGGATTACCTTATAGCTGCACATTGCTCGGTAGAAAAGGGGCATAGAATCATATTAGAGCATCTTGGGCTAATGCCGCTGCTTGACCTTAAACTTCGCTTAGGGGAAGGGACAGGGGCTGCGCTTGGGATTGGGATGGTAGAGGCAGGATTAAAGATTCTTACGCAGATGGCGTCTTTTGAGGATGCAAAGGTTAGCAACAGGAAGGAGCAGGATGGATAAATTTCAAAGGATAAAGCACGGAGGAAGGGCTGTTGAGGCGGCCAGGAGATGGAATATACCTCTGGATAAGATACTGGATTTTAGCTCTAATGCTAATCCTTTAGGGTATTCAAAGAGGATAAGGCAGCTTAATCTGTCTGAGTTTAAGCTGAACATGTTCCCTGATGACAGCTATGCTGAGCTGATTTCAGCTATAGCAGATAGGTTCAGATGCTCTGGGAATAATGTCCTGGTGGGGAACGGAAGCACAGAGATAATAAGGATAATAGCTAACTGCTTTATAAGAAAAGGAACAAAGGTTGCTATTCCAGAGAATACATATGAGGAATATAGATATTCAGCAGGGCTTTTTGATGGGGAGGTTGTCAATCTTGATTTTAATAGTGAATCTGATGTGGCTTTTTTGTGCAACCCCAACAACCCTACTGGTGAGGTTATCAGGAGGAATAAGATTATTGATTTTTTGGAGGGATATAAGGGATTATTGGTGCTTGATGAGTCGTATATCGAGTTTTTGGAAGAGGAAGAGCGATATACATTAAGCGACCATATTGACAGGAAGAATATTATAGTATTAAGGTCATTATCAAAGTTTTATGCACTGCCTGGGATAAGGCTGGGGTATTGCCTGGCTAATGAAGAGATAATAAAAAAGCTAGAGAGGTACAGGATATCATGGAATATCAACTCAATAGCTGCAAGGATGGGGGTTATTGCATTAAAGGATAAGGAATTTTTTGTTGAATCAAAAGAATATATCAAAAAAGAAAGGGAGTTTTTTTATAGTCGTCTTTTGAAAGATGGCATCAGGGCTAATAATTCTTTGACTAATTTCTTTCTTATAAAAGTTAAGGATTCAAAGAAGATGGCTGAAGAGCTTGAAAAAAAAGGCATCCTTGTGAGGGAGTGCAGCAGTTTCGGGCTGGAGAACTGTATCAGGGTCTCTTTAAGGAAAAGGGAGGAGAATAAAGAATTGATGATGGATTTTTTGTCTTTCAGAGATTATAACAGAAAAGTATTTCAATAATAGAGGAGATATTTCTAATATGGGAAAACAGAGTTGGTCTGCTGAGAAGATAGGAGATGCCCTGATTGATATATATACTGAAACTCACCAGTTAACAAAGGGAGTAATTCGGGAGAAAAATCCTCTACTCCCTGTTCTAATATTTCATTATACAAAATCTATAAAAAACGCAAGAGAAGTTGCTGCAAAAAAGCTAGAAAATATTGGAGAAATATCCTCTGCAAAGGACATAAGAAACTTAAATCTTTATGGCGATAAAGCATATACTCACCTTAAAGAATTTGTTAATCTAATAATAGATAACGAAGAAAAGCTTGATTTATATAAACCACATTTAGAAACCCAACATCCTAATTTGCTATTCAGTTTAAAGAGATACTTCAGAGGATATTACAATGCTCTTCCAGCTGCTGCTAAGCTTTTACAGGAATGGGGGAATCCAGAACTGGCTGAGAGAGTAGGAAACATAGAATACTGGCAAAATTATGGAAAGATACTAAGAAGTAAAAAGAGAAAAGAGAAAGAAAAAGGCTTAGAACAGATTTTAGAGATCAAATATGATAGGAACTACTCTTCACAAGATATTCATTCTGTAATTGAATTTAAGGGAACTAAGGAAGGTAAAGAAATTGTTGAGTTATTGAAAGGATCTGGAGAATGGTTGACAACATCTGAGATGTCTAAAGAACTTGAAATGTGTATATACAATGTATCTAAACTTGTGCCTCTTGAATTTCCTGATAGAGTGATAAAGTATCCATATCATACCAGTAAAACTGGCTTTGCTTATTTATATCATTGTTCTATTAAGGATTTATATGAGAAAAAAGGAAAATCATGTGAAAAAGGGTCTATATTTGAAGTAGCAACCAGGCTGGGAGTAAGTGATACAAAGATAAGGGGGATTGTTAAAAATATGGGATTAGGATGTTCAAAAGGAAAAGGTTCTATCATTAAGAAGATCATCTTGAGTGAAGATGAGATTAATACATTAAAAGAAATTATAGATAAAAGAAGTAGGGACTTTGAAGATAGTTTAGAAAACATAGAGCCAGGTGAAGGATATTCCTGTGGAGAGCTAAACAAGAGGGGCATACCCTCTTCTCACTTTCTAAAAGGAGCTAGAGAGGGACAGGTTCCTTATAGTATGAGGAACGGAGTAAAAACCTTTGAGGGAAGCTTGATTTTGGATTTTTTTGAAAATCAGTACTATAAAAACTATCTTTTAACAGGACTAAGATCAGCCACCTTGCTTTATCCACATCTATACACCCCGCCAGACATACAAACTATGTTTAGGGTAAATCTGGGCCATGTGCACAGAAGGTTAAATACCTTACTAAAAGAAAATCCTGAAGCCTGTTATAGATTAAGAAAAACAAGAAACAGAAGGATTCTGGCGACAGAGGAGACAATACCGATTCTAAAAAACTGGAATCAAAGACATAATTTCAGGCTACTAAATAAGATTTATAATATTAGAAAAGAATGTTCTAAAGAAGAAGTTCATGAAGCTTTAAGGGATATAGAAGAACTCAAACAAGATGATGGTACTTTTCATTATCAAGACAACAAGCAGATATTTGAAAATTTATCCATATTAAAAGACTTTCAACACAATCTTGTCAATCTTGGGAAAGTCGAGCTAACGCAAAGAGACCTCGCATTGGTGTACTGTTATATGGATTATCATAAGTATAAAATATTAGAAATGGAAAGAGATTATACATTAGAAGAGGTTAAGGAATTATCAGGCGATTTTAGATATATTGAATCTGTCATTAAGACAATTCAAAGAACGAGTTTTTTATTACAGCATGCTAATATGGGTTTGGTTCATAAAAATATTAAAGATAATATAGAATATATCCGCGGGCTAGTAAAAAGGTATCTGCATAGGGATATAATGGATAAGGATTATGATTTATTTTATAATGCAGAAATGGAAGCATTAGGACATGCTGTTAAAAATTTTGAAGATTCAAAAGGGAAATTTCCAACATACGCGATAAAAATAATGAATAGAATGATAGAGCGACACTTAGAAAGAGAATCAAGATATAAAAGAGAAGGCAAGTACACCCATACCTCTTTGTCCACCCCCATAGGGAAAGATAATATGGAAAAGAGGTGCCTTGTAGATATCCTAGAATATTCTCAGCAATCTGCTGATGAAATGACAGCACAAAGTGAACTTGAAGATAAACTAAGAGATGTTATAGCTAAGGTTAAGCTTTATGAAATAGAGCGAAAAGTGATTGAGTTTAGATTTCCTCAAAATGGTAGTGAGGCAAAAACTCTAAAGGAAATAGGCGATGAATTCAATTTATCCATAGAAAGAATAAGGCAGATTCAAAACATGGCGCTTTCAAAACTCAGAAGCTTATTTGGAGATGCCTCTCTGACAGACTATATCTAGAATTCTTTGGAAGTAACTTGTAGCTAAGATATTTCAATTGAATAAAACCTTCTCCATATCGCCATTAATCCTCTTCTCGAAATCTGACACCTTCTCGCCTTCTTCCCTTGAAACGCCAAGGATCCTCATAAGCTCTTTGGTAACGCCTAACTCATCCAGGTCAATGCTGACCTGGCCAAGATGCTCCTTGATGAGCTTTTCCTCTATATCATCTATGTCCCCGGAATCCTTTACACCTATCTTAAGCTCTTCAAATTCCCTGGAAAAAAGGGAATTGGAGTTTTTCATTACAAAATAAGCGGATTTTTCATACAGCTTTGTGAAGATGTCCTTAAAGCTTATGTCAGAGGGCTTGCCGCTCTCTAAAATACCTGAAACCCTTATCGTGATGATGGTATCGTTAAACTCCCTGCCCTTTATCTGCTCTATGATCTCGCTGTAAACCTTCTCAGGGGCCTTATGGTTGGCATCTATCGAGATATTGAAGGTGTTATAGACCACAACAGGCTCAAAGGTTACATTGCTGTCTTCAACGATATAAAAACCGCCGTTGCCTAACTCCTCGAGCTCCCTGAAATTGTTGGGGAACAACGGGCCTGGGTAGGCTATCGTGCCGTAGCCTTCTATCTTAGCATCTTTAACTATATGGGGGTGGCCGCCGGCGTAATAATCAAAATTCCTAGGCAGAAGGCTTAGGGGCTGTGAATCTGCTTTCTCCAGCTCTTTAGGCTTTAGCTCAGAAAGCAGGGAATGGAACATGAAGATCTTAAAGCCTTCTTCTTTTTCCAGCTCATCCTTTAAGAGAGCTTCGTAATAGCCTTTCTCAAGACCGCCTCTTTTGCCTAACAGGCCTGTGACCTTAACGCCTGTCTTCCTGTCAAGGGTGAAATTAAGCCTTAGCTTTCCTTGAACGTCCTCGCCTTTGGCAACATTGATGAACAATCCTGCATTCTCAAGAACGTCAAGCATGGTCTTTCCTGAAGGGGAGAAATCATGGGAGCCTGCTATGAGATAGACAGGGATATTCTTGTCTTTTAATTCCTTCAGTTTCCTTACTGTTGCCTTTAATCCGTCAACAGAGGGAAGGGAGGTATTGAACAGGTCTCCTGCTATCAGTACAAAATCAACATTTTTTTCTATTGATAGGTCAATGGCCTTTTCAAAGGCCTTTGCACCTGCCTCTTTCAGCTTGGGGTCACGCCAGCCTCCGATATGGCAGTCTGCAAGATGGGCGAACTTCATGGGAAAGAGGTAATATCAGGTGTTATTTAAAGGTTATCGCTGTTAGTTTATTTTTCTATACGAAGGGTGGGAAAATTTTGACAGAAAAGTAATTTTTAGGGGCGTTCAATTTAATAAGCTAAGCGTTACATTAAGAATAAGAATAAAGGGCGAGAAAACTTGTTTTATTTTATATAATCTATTAATAATTGAAATTCGGGAGAGATTGGTTTTTTTGAATAAATAATAATTTTATAAGGTCCAGTGGGAGTTTGAATTTTTATATATACTACATCTTTTTTGTTATATTCTCCAAGTCCAATCATGTAAGTGGTATGTCCCTCTTTACTAACATCAATATCAAAAACATTTTCATCTGGACTAAAAATAGTAATCTCCTTAAGTAAAGTTTTAGAATTAATACTTAAATCCTTTTCAGATTTGAATACATTTTCAAACGTACTATAGAGATTTTGTGAATTGTATTTATCCTTCGGTTGATTTAGGGATATATCAGTCCATTCAAATTGGGGTGGGGGGATATCAACTTTATTTACTTTATTGTCATCACCGATTATATTAATAGAATCAGGTGAATTTACTATACAATTTTCATATTTATTGCTTATTTGAGTGAAGCTTGAATTTAGGACATTGTAGTCGGTACTTAAGTCATTATAATCTCCCTGAATTTGAATTAGTTTACTTCTATAATTTAATGCTACAATTATACTAATAATGGTAACAATTATGCTTATTATTGTTATTATTTCTGAATATTTTCTTAAAAAATGTCTTAATCTATTGGTCATAATTTAAGTAAGTGTATCTTGATATTTAAAGGTTTTCTCACCTAATTAAAAAATAGCCCTAAAAATTATTGAATCTAACCAATGTCATACCCCCTTCCCCCTAAAATATTTGATTTTGCGGAAAAGTTTTTTATCTGCCGGGAAGCTGTCCGGAAAGACCAAAAGTTTTATAGACTTGATATATATACAAAGTATAGGTTAATATGGTACAGGCAATGATTAACATTTCTGAAGATACAAACTAGGCTTTGAATATTGTAAAGGCCAGATTTAACCTAAAAGATAAATCTGAAGCTATTGAAAAGGTCGTATTGGAGTATGGTAGAGAGATTCTTGAACATGAACTTAGACCTGAATATGTCCAAAAGATAAAAAATATTGAGAATAAGGGAAAGTTTAAAAGATTCTCCAGTATTGATGATTTGAGGAAAGAGATAGAAAATGCTTCGACAGAAGTTAGAAGCTAAAGAAGATCTTAAGCAAGTTATCTAAAAAAGATAAAAACAGATATGAAGCCAAGAAAACAGAAAAATTTATATATACAATATGTTTTAATATTAAAATGTATTGTAGGTGATGCAAAATGGAAGTTGCTATAACTAAAATATCCCGGAACGGGCAGGTTGTAATACCATCTGAAGTGAGGAAAGATGCAGGTGTAGGGCCATCAACACAGTTCCTGGTGTTTAATGAGGATGGAAATATTCTGTTAAAACAAATCAGAAAAGATACCCTTAGAGATGACATGATTCTGATTGATAAAATCAGAAGAAGCGAAGATGAGATAAAAAAAGGAAGATCTGTCAAGGCAGATACTAAGATGGCTGATGAGGAGATTGATGACCTGTTGATGCACTGAGAAATCGAAGATTTCTGGTGTCCTAAAAATCTTTGATTTTTATGAGGATAAAATGCAGATAATATTCTCTGAAGAATTCAGGAAAGAGTTTAAGAGAATAAAGGATAAACAAACAAGATTAAAATTGATTAAACATATTAAGAAATTAGAACAACTCCCGGAATCAGGGAAGCCATTGCAGTATAAACTGAAAGGCCACAGAAGCATGAGGATTCCCCCTTTTAGGATCATCTATAGGATAGAAAGGGACAGTATTATTATCAATTGTTTTGATCATAGAAAGGATGTTTATAAGTAAGTTTTCTGGGGGCTCTATTAATAATGTAGAAAGTCTTTTTTGAATTGTATTTAACGTGGTTATACCCTCCTTCTCTCGAAAATCTTTGATTTTCAGAGCTGGAAGGTCGAATACTACAGCGAGGCTAGGAACAGAGAATACCGCAAAAAGACTAACCCAGGCTAATACCGCTAAAATCCTTCTTAACTGCGCCTTCTTTCTTATCTTTCTTAACAAAATCCCCGAACAGGGGGACCTTTATGGGGGTGGCGAACCTGGCAAAGCTGGAGCTTATTATGGCTTCTCCCTTGTCCAAAGAGGCAATATTCCTATCATCATCTGACAGGTCCTGGGCAGAACTCTGGGTTATTGCCTCTCTTTCAGGCTTCATCTCAATGCCTAAGATGATCTTGGTGTTCATGTTAGCCAATACCTGCTTTGGGATCAGGGAAGGCAGCTGGGTAATGGCAAATAATCCTACCTTAAATTTCCTTCCTTCCCTTGCTATCGTTGAAAAGATGTTATGGCCTTTTTCAAGGACCTCTTTTCCCAAAACCCTTGGGGCTTCCTCTAAAACTATAGAAACTACAGGCTTGTCCCTTAACAGACCTTTCATCTTATACCTCTTATATTTATGGAAGACCTCTGTTGCAATAAGGCTTCCTATAAGGATCTCTACGCTACCTGAGAAATCTGAGGTGTCTATTATCACTAACCTGCTTTCCTCTAATTCGCGGCAGATATCATTAATCGTCGTTTCTCCAGCGCTCAGGTCAAACACGCCGTTGCAGAACAGCTGGCTGTTGCTGAATTCCAGGTCAAGAAGGGACATGATCCTTCTTTTTACAACTGCTAACGTACCTTCAAAGAAATTTGCCTGCAGAGGCTTGTCTAAAACTATAGATTCTATCCATCTATTGCCATATTCCTTGTAGTATTGGGCTAAGGCCTGGAGCTGGGGGTCTGACCAGGAGACTACGCCATTGAAATGCTGTGGCTTTATCAGATCCAGATTGATCTTTAATGTCCTTGCTCCTGGAGGGGGGTCAGGGGTATAGTAGATAACCTTCTCCTTTTTTGGATGGTCCTTCATACCAAGCCTGTTCCTTCCGTAATATTCATCATGGGGGTCTAAGACCAGGATACCGCAGTAATCCTTGTCAAGGGTGTCCCATAGTATGGTTGAGCATAAATTACTCTTGCCTTTGCCTGTCTGGGCTGGAACAAGGATATGGTGGGAAAAGACATCCTCACCATCAAGATATATGGGAAAATCCAAAACATCGCTTCCGCTTCTCAGGTTTCCAAGGAACAGGGGGTTTTTTGGCTGGACCAGGAACTTTAAGTCCTCTTTCTCTATCTCCCTTACAGAGGAAAAAAAGGAAGGAAGCTTTTTGCAGATGCCTGATTGATTTCCACTTATCGTTATCAGGTTCTTCAAAAGGGCAAGATTATAGTTTCTCAGCCTGGCATCCATAAAATTGATATCCTCATTATCCTCCAGGCTCATGCCTGAGATAAGCTCCAGGTTCTGCTGGGAGATCTGGCTGCCGTACAATAGATGGACAGCCTGAAGCAAAATCTTAGAGTCATCGGTCTCTGCTACGAGGAGTTCGCCTAACTCTATCTTGTTGTCTGCTTTCTGCCTTATCAGTATCTTTCCATATTCCCCAGAGATGACCTTGCCTTTTATCACACCAAAAGCTAATCCTGGAATTTATTTAAGCTTTATGCTATTGTCAGGCTGTGTTGAAAATGTAGGTCAGCAGCCGTACTCAAACACAAAATAAGGCTTTCTAGCCGTATTATGCTGGTTTCCCTTACTATCAGCACAGCCAAAATTGGGGGGTATTAGGGTTACATAATAGTAGATTAAAGTTACATAATAGATATAATGGATTACATAATAGTAAAATTTATATAGGGATTTTGTTTATGGCAGTAAATAGTGGACCTGAAAAGCAAAAAAGAACTTACTAAAGCACTTTCTATACTAATCAGCTCGCTAACTAAAGACGAGAAAAAGGAGATTATCCATGAGCTGCTTAAGGCCAAGAAAGAAGGGATTCCTATCTCTGCCTTCAAAGCAAGGCTTTCTGCATTAGAGATCATCACAAAATACCTCAGGGAAGAGGAGGGAAAAACATTTGATGAAATCTCAAGGATATTAAACAGGAAAAAGTCCACGCTTTACAATACCTACAACAACTCCAGGACCAAGTTCAAAGAGAGCCTGGATGTTTCTGATGATTCTGTCACTATACCCGCTGATATCTTCGCAGACAGGAGATATTCTGTACTGGAATCTATAGCAGCCTATCTTAAGGACGAGAAAAAGCTGCCTCTCAACAAGATCTCATCGCTTCTCAACAAGAACTACAACACGATCAAAACAGTTTACAGAAGATACAAGATAAAAAGATGAACAGGCTAAAGAACACATCAAAGGAAAAGGAAAAACTGCTCAAAGAGATAAAAGATATCAGCAGAAGCATAAGTAATCATAAGAAAGAGCAGAGGAGAGAGATCTACCTAAAGGCAAGGCCGTTCATACCTATCATGATAGTAATGCTGTTTGTCGTATTCAGCATGTTCACATCATTAATACCAACAGGCCTTGTGGCAGTAGAGAGGCAGTTCAATTACTCTGACAGTATAGGGTTAGCAGTCAACAACAGCCAGGCATATACATGGTCCATGGGAGATTACGGAAGCTTAAGCTCTGTCAAGCTGGACGGATCTATCACAAAAAGAGGCTCTGCAAGGGTTTACCTGGAATATGGGAATAACAGCTATACTGTCTTTGACAGCTTAAGGCTGGGGGAAGATGGGATTGGCTATATTACGGGCTCTGTTGTCTATGATGATACTAACCAAAGCGTCCTGGAGAATGATACAGGTGAAACAACAGGCAGTGAGAGCAACTCTGCTGGGGAGAAAACAATAGACGCAGCTGTCCTTGGAGGGGGCTCTAAGGCAGAGGATGAGGTGTTTGAGCTTAATGTTGAATCCTCATTCAGCTGGGATGTTGACTATGATAAGCTATGCACTAGGTGGAGTTTGACTTCGTCAAACTCTTTGATCCTCCCCAC
>JAHWHQ010000010.1 GCA_019323195.1 Candidatus Woesearchaeota archaeon
AAGATGAAGGATAAGAAATAAACTTACCGACGACAAAATACGGAAAATGGAGCATATAGACTATAAAAAACCTATTTTATTGTCGTAAAAATCAGTTTTTATCATTCATTTCGAAGGGCACTCTCAACAGGAATATAAGTGTTACCACTATAAAGAAAATACAAATAGAAAGGTTTAAATAGAAGTTCCACATCTCAATAAGCCTATGAACAAAGGGTCTCACAGATGCACTAACTGCAAAAACAGGATCGATGAAGGTTTTATTGAGATAGATGATTCCGTAAATAAGATGCCTTTCTGTGATTGGAATTGCGTATATGATTATGTCAAGAACCCCCATAACTTCAGGTAAGGCACAAAGATAAGGGGGATAATTACTTTCTGGCCTGTTTTTCTGCATACAGACATATTTCTATAGTATTTCTCCAAAGCCCCTCAGGGCTACTTTTTCTGCGCTTTTTGTTAAAAAGCCCAAAAGGCGTGTAGGAGATATTCTAGCGGTAGCTATAGAGTAGATTTTCAAAAAACAAAAGATTTATATTAATATGCTGCCTTAAAGCTAAGATGGCAAATCATATTGTATACCCAACAACTGAACAAATAATTGAGTATAATATCCTAGCACTTAATATGATACGGGTCAAAAAAGCCGATAAGGTAGAGGTTTTAAGTGAAGCCAGAATAGATAGGGTTATTAAGGAATGCAAGGAAGCTGAAGGGGACATTTATGATAAAGCAGTTTGTCTGCTTAAAGGAATCATACAGGAACATGCATTTGCAAGCGGCAACAGAAGAACATCTTTTATCGCAACAAAAAACTTTGTAATCTCAAATAAGGGAAAGTTCAGGATAAAAGATGACCCTTATTATGCAAGAGTCATGCAGGGTATCAGGGAGAATTATTATGATGATAATGAGATTAAGGAGTGGATAAAAAATGGCAAAATCAAGGAGTTTAAAAGATAAAGAGAAGTACAAGATAGTAGAAGAGGAGCTAAATAAATTCAACAGGCTGATAGAAGGGCATAGGGAACTGCTAGAGGCTATAGGGAAGCTTTGAAAAACAACAAGGGCTTCAAAAACGGATTTTGTCTAAGAAAATCCTACTCACTCGGTTTTCAGCCTTGTTGGAATGTGTGTGGAAGTTTTGATTTCAGAATGTTAATCTCGACGAAGAATTAATATTATTCACTAAAAAACTTTACAGACCTCCAGGATTCTCATACCACCGTACCAAGTACCAAAAATTTGTAGGTTATCTTTTCTTTTTTAACTCATACAAAAGAAATCCCACATAGACAACACTCAAAGCCTTAATACTATGCCACAATTTATGAATTATATCAAGTACACCTCTATCTAGAAATATCAAACCTAAAAAGAAGATAATCATCAGTAAAGAACCCAATGATGGGGCAATCCAAATTTTATATGAATATCTTTTGTAAATCAAATATATTGCAAGAATAAGAATATATATTTCAATTCCAATAGCTAACAAACCCTCAATAATCATTATTGAATAAGTAGCATAAAATCCATCATATATGTTTCCTCCTCCAACTATAAAATGTAAATATGTCAGAAACTGCATAATAATCCCTAAAACAAAAAAACTCAACAATATGATAATCTTTTTTTCATATACAATTCTACTTTTAAAAACTTTAACCATCTTAATATTTAAAGTTAGTCAAGTAAGTTTATAAATTTAAATTTTGATTTATTAGGCCTGAAAAACCTAGGGCAATTCATTTTTGTTTAATAAATGAAAATATACTTAAATAATTTACTAAAGAATGCTTGGACACATTATTTATAAAATAAGATTGTTTTCAGGCATCATTTTTTGGATGTGTAGATTTGTAGGCTATCTGTCTCTTATCTGCTCCTTTTCCAGTTGTTATAGTATAAGTATAAGCAAGAATCCCTATCCAAAAACAAAAACATTTATATAGTAATCAAAGGATTAATATTAAATTAATATATAAACTTAATATTAATCTCCAGATGAACAAAAAGATCAACACCAAGCAGAAGGTAGGAAGAAGGCTTCCTCAGAACAGGATCAAGCTGCAGCAGCTGAACAACAAGCAGTTCATAATCACTCTTCCACGTATGTGGGCTGATATTCTTGACGTAAGTAAGGGCTCTGTCCTTACCTTTATCCCGGGAAAACAGGGAGGTATAGAGATAGTAAAGGCAAAAAAAGAGAAATGAAGGCAAAAAAAAGAGCTGCTGGAAGATCAAGCAGGAGAAACAAAAAAAATATCCTGGACAACAAGGCAGTCTTGATTATAATCCTCCTTCTGCTCATAACAGGGTCCACTTTCCTGGCCATATACATAAATGAGTTCATAGGGCTTGTCATCTCTGTATCTTCTAAAGCAGGCTACATAACCAGCCTTCTTGTTGACCAGAGAATGCCCACCACATACTGGCAGGGTTTCTACGGCCTCGGCCTTATGGTCCAGAATTACACCGACGTCCAGTATGAAGAGGCATACCCCGGAGAGATTGAGAGCAAGCATCTTGTCTTCGACTGTCTCCAGCCAAAGATCCAGCATGAGATATACGCCAGCATGGTCCATCCTAACTTGCTGGACTGGACATCAATACAGCCTGCAACAGCAGCGATGATCGATGATTATTTTAATCTACCCCCAACAGATACCGACTCTGCCGAAAACACCTTTACCCAGTCCGGCAGCGTAGTAATAGGAGGGGTTAATATAACCGGTGTTCCGATGACCTACACGAAGAAATACGGGCAGGACGGCAGCACTGTCTTTGATTTAGGGGCCCTGAATGTCAGCGGAGACCTTGTTTTCTTCACCCATATAACCAGCTCATTCCAGTCAGGCTTCAACACCCAGACAATAAACTACCAGATGATTGTCCCTGCCCCTAATGAGACATTATATTATTTCTTCCCTGACCCCAATGATTCCTGCCCTGCTGGCTATGGGACAGGCATGCTTGGCGATGGTTATGTCACGGGAACAGTAACAGACAACAGCACAGGCCTCCCCCTTGAAGGCGTCACAATCGGCATAGGATCGCAATCAAACCTGACAGATTCAAGCGGCTTTTTCAATATCACCGTAGCCGTAGGATACCAGTACATTGTCGCCCTCAAAGACGGCTATTACCCCCACACCTCGCTTGTAAATATAACGCTATATGACATAACAGAGCACAACATCACAATGGAGCCGTTCACAGGCATCTCAGAAGAGCAGACAGGGGTGAGCAATGGAACGATAGAAGGGACTGTCATTGACAACAGGTCCAATGCAACATTGGAAAATGTTCTTATACACGTAGGGGGGATAACCAGGACCACGGATTCAAACGGATTATACAATGGAAGCCTATATACAGGAAATTACACCATTGTTGGCATATTAAGCGGATATGAAAACCACATAGGCTCTGTCTTAATAGAGGAGGAAACTACCTCAGTCCACAACATATCCATGGAGCCTACAACAGGAACAATCCAGGGCTATGCATTTGACAACAGCACCGGAAGCCCGATAGAAGGCGTAAAGGTAAGCATAGCAGACCAGAGCGCATCAACAAACAGCTCAGGCGGCTATTCAATAACCGTCAGGACAGGCATGAATTTCATCGTAGGAACAAAGACCGGGTATGAGAATTATGCGGAGAATGTTACTATAATAGCAGGAACAACCATCTACCATAATATCACGATGGCGCCTAAAGCCGCTGGCGTAATAGGTATAATCTATGAAAACGGGACAGTTGAAGGCTATGTAACTGACAATTCAACAGGCCTTCCGGTCCTAAATGCCACTGTATCAGTAAACGGCATCATAGGCTACACAAACGGAAGCGGCTTCTACAGCATATCAGTCCTAGAAGGGGCGCACAACATAATAGCAACAAAAACGGGCTACGAGACCTATACAGGAGAAGTGACAATAACGGCTGATAGCACAGTTGTCCACAATATATCGATGGGGGTATACCAGAGAAAACACGGCCTGAACGGCACCATAATGGGGGTTATAAAAGATAAGGATACTGGAATATACCTTTCAGGCGTTAGGGTTATCGTCGGAGGAACCTCTGTCTTATCCAATATTACAGGATGGTATAAGATAGAAGAGGAGGCAGGACAGCATTACCTCTTTGCGATAAAAGCAGACTATAATAACTATATGGCCCAGGTCAACATTACAGCAGGATCCACATTATACCATAATTTCACTCTGAATGAGTCTATCACTGTAACATTAGGGACTGGTGTTGGCCCTGGAATCGGGACAGGGACAGGGAGCGGGACAGGCATAGGCCCCGGGACAGGGGTTGCCAGGAAGGTGACCATCATAAAAAAGGTTGAGGAGTACACGAATTATGAGATATCCCTCAAAAAGATCGTCAAGAAGCTAAGGGTAGGCTCTTTCCTGAATGTCCCGCTCTCGATATCCAACTTCAAGTCAGATTCCGTAAATGTGATGTTTTCGATAGAAGGAAATGTCGCACCCATGATAAAATTAGATAAAAAGATGATGAATATCGGCGCTGGCGCAAGTGAAGACCTCACTGTAACGCTGCTTGGAAATATCGAGCCTGGAATCTATGAGGGCAATCTGGTAATCTCCGGAGACATAGAGGAAGAGATACCTATAAGTGTCCTGCTCTATGACAAAGATAAGCTTCCTATAGAGGCGCTCCTCATAAAGCTAAGGCTGCTGGAGGACAGGGTCTACAAAGGGGGTGTCCTAAGGTACAGGGTCGACATCCAGAACATGCTCCAGGAGGATGAGTATGATGTAAAGCTGAACTACAAGGTCATAAATAAAGAGACAAAGAAGGAATTCCTTATTGACAATGATGAGCTGGTAGTGCATACCTATTTCTCCCTCCTCAAGAACTTCCCTGTTCCGGATGATTTTGAAAAGGGCGAATATCTCCTCAGCTTAGAAGCCAGGTACCTTGATTTAACTTCAACATACACATCTGTCTTCTATGTTACAGAGCCCATCTACAAGTATGCCATACTCGGCATAGTCCCCCTATGGATGGTCCTTGTAGTTATTGCAGGGATAGCGACAGGAACTTTCCTGTCCATGCTCTACAAGAAGAAAAAGTCCGAAAAAGAGAGGTACCAGATGGAGATAAGCTCAAGCGACCTGCCGAAGGCAGGGCCAAGGTCAGCATTTGTAGGGAATATAGCAGAAACAAACAGGAGGACATATTTTGACCTGGACAAGTTCCAGATCCATACCTTATTGGCAGGCGCCTCTGGCTCAGGAAAGACGGTCGCCGCCCAGGTTCTTGTCGAGGAGGCCTTAAGCAGGGATGTCGCTGTTATCGTCTTCGACCCTACTGCCACTTGGACAGGCTTCTTAAGGAAGATGCAGGATAAGAAAATCCTGGGCATGTATCCCCAGTTCGGCATGAGAAAAAGCGATTCTAAATCCTTTAACGGGAACGTTCACCAGGTAAATGACGGAAGGGAGATCATAGAGTTCAAGAAATACATGAAGCCCAAAGAGATAAACATATTTGTCACCGACAAGCTGGACACGAACAATACAGAGATATTTGTGGCTAACACGATAAGGGAGGTATTCCATGCCAACCTTCCTGAATCCCCCCAGTTAAAGTACCTTCTTATTTATGACGGTATCCACACCCTTCTTCCTAAATTCGGCGGCTCTGGCAAGGTATTCATCCAGATAGAAAGGGCGACAAGGGAATTCAGGAAATGGGGTGTTGGCCTGATACTCTTAAGCCAGGTCCTAAGCGACTTCCCTCCCCAGGTTCTTGCCAACATCAATACAGAAGTGCAGATGAGGACAAGGGACGAAGGCGACCTGAAAAGGATAAAAGAGGAGTACGGCGACTCTACCCTTAAATCCCTGGTCAAGGCAGGCCTTGGTTCAGGCATGGTCGAAAACGCCGCCTATAACAAGGGCAAGCCCTACTTCATAACATTCAGGCCGGTCTACCACTCACTGGAAAGGCTGAACGCAAAAGAGCTTGAAAATTACAATAAGTACAACATGATTATTGATGACATTGAATTCCAGCTTGAGCAGCTGAAAAAAGAGGGCATAGACACTTTCGACCTGGAGTTAGAGCTAAAGCTGGCAAAAGACAAGGTCAAGTCAGGATCGTTCAACATGGTAGACATCTACCTTGACGGCCTTAAGCCAAGGGTAAAGGCCCAATGGGACAAGATTGGAAAAAAGCCGCAGAAAAGGAAGGTCAAATTAGCCGACACAGATGAGATAGAGCAGGAATTAAAGGAGGCTGAAAAGAAGAAGAAGGAAGAAGGGAAAAAAGAAGGAAAAGCAGAAGAGAAGAAGGAAGAGCCGAAGGTAGAGGAAAAGAAAGAAGAGCCGAAAGCAGAAGAAAAGAAAGAAGAAGGAAAAGCAGAAGAAAAAAACAAAAGCAAGGAAGAGGCGATAGATACGATAAACAGCGCCCAAAAAGACATAAAGGAAAACAATATCAGCCAGGCAAAGGAAAAATACAAAAAGATAATTGAGATATATAAGACTCTTGACAAAGAAGCAAAAAAAGAGATATTCCCAAAATGTGTTGAGCTTCAGAACGGGCTGAAGGGAAAATAAGATGGAATCCAAATCAAAAATAACAGAAAAGCTGGAAGAGGGCCTGAAGAATGTCAAGGACCAGCTTAGCAAGCTAAGAAAAAGAGGCATTGACACCAAGATAATGCAGCTGAAGACGATCCGCATACCTGCAAAGATCAGGATCGCTGAAACAAGTGAAAGTAAAGAGGATATAAAAACAGTGATCGATATGCTGAACAGCATAAAAAAAGAGATAGATGAGGCCGGCCGGCAAAAGTCAATAGTTGAGAAAGACCTGGCAAAAAAAGCCTGGGAGGAGTATAAAAAAGAGGTAAAGCGCCTGGAGATGGAAGAAAAGGAAAAGGCTGCCGCCAAAACAGGGGCCTCAGGACAAGGCTTAGCCGATAAAGGAGCAGGAGCCGAAAATCAGGGTCAAAATAAGCTCTCCTCATTAAAAACAGTTGCTGTGGCTGCAGGAAGATGAAGGATTGTTATCCCCATCCTGAAAAAGATAAACTCCAAGGCAACAGGCGCTGCAATCATAAACCTCAACAAAGGGGCAGTGACCGCCACAGGGCCTCTTATAATAGCCTGCATCTTAGCCATACTAATAGCCTATAGGATTAAAAAAACAAGGAAAAAAGGCTGACATCCTAAACTAAAACAAAGGCACATACAGGAGAATCACCTTTAAGCAAAAAACCAATAACTTAATAAATTTAAAAAAAGAAATCCAGAAAAGAGGAAAAAAATGGGATTGTTCGGAAAAAAGAAAAAAGAGGAAGAAGGGTCTGAAGAAGAAGAAGGCAGTGAAGAGGGCAAGGAGGAGGAAAAAGAGGAGCCCCCCCAAAATGCCGGTTCTGGAGATTTTTCCATAGGCCGCCTGGCAGCCGACGTTGAGAAGCTTAAGGCGCAGTTCAGCACGTTCTACGAGCTTAACAAGGCCTCTACAGAGCGTTTCACAAGGATCAATGAGCAGGTAGGCGAGCTCAGGACGATGCTTCTTGAGAAAGACAAGGACAACCGTATGCTTGAGGCTAAAGCGACCCAGGCTATTGACCTTGTCCAGACAGTCCAGCCTGACAAGCTAATGATACAGCTGAGGAAAGGCGAGGCCAGGATAGAGTCCCTCAAGGCCAACATAGAAAGCAACGAGATCATAGTCAACAACGTCATCTCTGACCTGAAAGAGATGCGCAACAAGATGCAGACATTCACCGGGATGGAGCAGGTTGTCAACCTGAACGAAGAGGTAAAAAAAGAGCTGATGGAGATCAAGAAGATGGCTGCAGTGGTTGAAAGGCACGGCGACAAGGTAGAGACGATCTTCTCTGAGATCCAGAAAAGGTTCAGCAACTTTGAAAAGTTCGGGGATAACCTTAAGGACCTGGACAAGGAGGTGAAAGAGATAGCCTCTGACATGGATAACATCAAGACAAAGATAACCGCTTTCGCTGAAAAGAAGGAGCTTGAAGACCTTATAATAAAGTTCAACAATTTCGAAAAGCATGTAAGCGGCGTCATATCCCTTATCAACAGGAAATTTGAGAACCTTGAAAGGGACCTGCTCTCCAGGTTTGAGGAGAAGATAGAGAAAAGCGAGAAGCTGCTTAACGGCTTCCAGGTGCTTGCCCAAAAGACCCCTGACCTTGACAAGTACTTCAACCTTCTTGAGGAAGAGGCAAAAAAAGCCCCTAAAAAAGAGGCAAAGGTTGAGAAGATAAAGACCCCCGGGGAAGAGAAGAAAGAGGAGGTGCCTGAGAAAAAGCCTGGCCTGTTCGGGAAGCTGAAAGGCCTTAAAGATAAGATACCAAGTATAGGAGAGAAAGGGGGGGGATAGAGTTCTTTATGATCATACTAAGCTGCTGAACCAATCCATGACTTTCTGTATCATGCTGGGCCCTATACAGGCATTATTTACGCATATATTGCTTGCGCACTGGTAGCTATTTGTGCAGCTCTCATCTTCACCTGCCAGCTGCCGGACCATTGTCTTATCCATGCTGCAGTATTTGTTTTCTGCCCTCACCCCTATAGGCAGGCATTTTCCTTCATGACTGCACCCTGTATTAATCTCAATATTTGAGCATTCCCCTGTTTCAGGATAGCACATATCAAAAGTGCAGGCATTTCCATCGCTGCAATCAGAATTTTGCATGCATTCGGGCATATAGGAAAGGCCTTGTGATAAGCCGGAGCCAGTTCCCCCTTCACCTCCTTTAACAGCATTGCCCGTGTAAGTAATAGAACCCACAGCCGCTGTGGATTCAATAGGCTCTGCCTTCTCCTCCCTGCAGCATACAAGCTCATCGCTGTAGGCCTGGTACTTGCTCCTTTGCGGAATCCCGTTAAATACCTCTAATGGGCTTATGCATACAGAATGATTCCCGTTCGACGGCTTGTTTACGCAGGCAAGGCTGGACGAAAACGTATTCTCAAATTCAAAGCCTGAGTAACATCCCAGATGAAGGTACCATCTTTCTGAAATGACGCGGTGGATAGCACAGAAATCATAATACCCCTTCTCCATGCAGTTTTCATACCCGCTCAGCTCAGGATTAAGGCTCTCTCCGCTGAATACCGAGCACTCGGAATTAAATTTTTTTCCTGCTTCCGCGCTCTGGATTCCCTCTATGGCAGATGCATAGCCTCCTCCAAGTATGCTCAATACCAGGAGCAAAACAACAATTTTCCTGAATGTTTCATTTTCAAACAGCTTAACCACTTTCTTAACACCAGTTTCCTGAAAAAGAGGGTGAAGATAAAATCTCCTTCTTCCTGCCGTTCTCACCCGGATAAGGGACAACATAGACAAAAACTGCCTTGCTGCCTGAATCTATCCTCTGGCATCTTGTTTCCCCTGCCTGTATTTTCCTCTTATCACGGATTTTTTTAGGTATCAGGAAATGCTTAGTAACACCCCCCTTCCCTCTTTCAATGACCTTGCTTTCTATTGTGCACAGGGCATCGCTAAAGACATGGACATTGGTCGTGCACCCCTTCAAACACAGCGCCTCCTGCTCCTCAACACAAACCTTAATTTTTATTCTCCCATCAGGCAATGTATTCATGCTGGATATCTTCCCCATAAAAACCATGATGTTAAGCTCTTTATAATATTTTCTTACTACGTAAATGGGATAATAATTAAGCATTTTTATCCCAAAAAATAGAAACATTAATATAGTATCATAATTACTATTTTTCAATAGTATAAAATGTTTAAATAGGTGTGGTTAGTAGGGCAGAAATATGGGGGAAATACTGAATTCAAAGACTCACAATAACGGCAGGATAACCTTTGAGATAATAGTTGACTATGACGAGGCTCTTCAGCTTAAGGGCCATGTGCGGAACATCCACCTTTTTTCAGAAGATGTTCCTGATATCAAGACCAACATTTCATTAAGGGGCAAAAACGAGGCGACCAAATACTTCCTCATCCCAAAAGAGCTCCGTAAAGACCTTCAGTTCAATACAAAGGTTAAGTGCCAGAAGATTGAGACTGAGACAAAGACAATATTCGTATATGTGGTTGATAAGTTCAAATTAATTTAAGACTAATAGATTAAATGACCAGGCATTTCAGCAATAACCTTCTATTAAGAAACTATACAAAATATGAGGGTCCTGAGATTAATTTACAATAGGCAAAACCTGCTCAATAGGTTCTGTCTTCAGAAAAAGGTAACCTTATGGAAAGAGAAAAAATAGGAATAAAAGGGATTGACTCCATGGCAGAGGGGGGAATACCCCAGGGCTCCATCATAGGCGTATGTGGCCCCCCCGGGGTTGGCAAGTCGATATTCACCCTTCATTTTCTCCTGGAAGGTGCAAGAAGAGGGCAAAAATGCCTTTATATCTCATTAGAGGAGCCCGAAACCAACATTGACAGGATGGTATCACAGTTCAGTTTTGCAGATGAATTCAATAAATACAAGAATAAAGGTAAGATAATCATCAAATGCATGACCTATCCTGAATATGAAAAGATCTACTCAGAGCTGTTCCAGAAGATAAAAGAAGACAAGGAGATAAACAGGCTTGTTATAGACTCGTTTAATGTTTTCTTTGCAGCAACATCCCATCCTGAAAGCCTGAACCTTAACCACGAGGTCAACACAAGAAGGATGATAAACCAGGCATTCTCGATGCTCAGGAAGAAAGAGCTTACAACTTTTCTGATACTTGAGATGCAGCATGATTCCAAAAACTGCTTCTTTTACAACATCCCTTACCTTGTTGACGGTATGATAAGCCTTGATTTTCTTGAGCTTGGTGCGATCGAAAGGAGAATATTCATACCAAAGATGAGATGGACTAACCAGTACAAGGAAAGCAAGGCATATGATATAGGAAAAAACGGGATAGTCATTACAAAGGAAAATCAATAGTTTCATTCTTTTAAATCAGACTGGCATAAATTGGGGGTTTTGAATGAAAGATGCAAATGCTGTCGATTACCTGCTCTACAAGCTGTTCTTCCCAAAAACCGTAACCATAGACAAGCCAGGCATCATATATAATTTCGTTGACCGGAAATTCGGAAGCAAAAAATCCAGAAAAAGGATCATCTGGTATTTCGAGGATGTAATCGTCAGCCTCCAGCTGGAGACCATAAAGGCATTAGGAAAAGAAAAAAGCGCAGAGCTGTGGTACAGGATAGGGAAAGACTCTGCCCTCAGATATGTCCTTCTCTCAAGCCCGAAAAAAGCGCCTTCTTTTCTTGTTCCCAAGATCCTGCAATATACGTTCATGGTCTTCAGAAGCGCCGGCATGTCTTTCGCAGAGAACATTGAATATGAAAGCAAAAACCTCTCCTTGACAGCCACCGGCTGCAACAACGTAATCTGCAGAAAATCAGGAGATGCAAGCGTTTTTGCCGGCCTTATGAGCGGTATTGCCAGCAGCTTGGTTGGAAAGAATCTAGAGGCTTCTGCAGACTGCATCAGCTGCCCGTCCTCCTGCAAAATAAGGCTAAACAGGAGCATCAGAAAAAAACACCTTCCTGATCTGGAAGATCTCAGGCCCTCAAAAAGGTATGAGAAAGTAAACTTCCCCGGAAGCATGAAAATACCCCCGAATCATTACTCATTCAGCGACCTTCTTAGATTTAAAAAGATACAGGTTGACAGGAAGCAGGGAAAGGTCAGTTTATACGGACTGACAATAATCCCGACAGAGATAGGCCTTTCAGGGATTCTAATCTCCCATTACCTTAAGGATAACAAAGCGCTTCTTGAGGCTTCAATAATAAGCTCGGCAGAGAAGATAGCAGGGAAGATAAGCTCTGGAAACAGCCCTAAAGAAAGGCTGCATGCAGCATTAAAAATGCTGTCAGCTTTAGGCTGGGGGTTCATACACCTGAAAGAGGAAAAGAAAGAGGTCATAGCTGACTTGCTATACCCTCCTATAAATAAGCATAATTCCCTCTACCCTGTGTATCTGGTCAATGGTTTCCTTAATCATTATCTGGGCAGGAGATATGCTATAGAAAAAACATACATCAGTGAAAATCCTGCAAGGATCAGGGCAGTTTACATAAAAGCGTAAATTCCTCTAGGGCTTATGCAAATTTCATAGCAGAATACCTTAATTTAAGCGAAATGTAGTGGCATAACAAGAAAAATAACCTGTACTTTGGAAACTTGATCTTTATGTCCTTCATGTTAATCCTCTCATTCCTCATTATTTTCATGAAAAAGTCAGGTGTGCAGTTCCTAAGCCCTTCAATATTTTTCGGGTATCTCTTTTTAAGGAGCCTCAGCAAAGGAGGATTGTTATACCTGTCGATGCGCGAGACAAGATATCCCATATAAAGCCCCATATACCTCCTCTTCCACTCTTCCTGGTATGCCTGCAGGTTGTTGTTCCTTATAGATTCAGCCAATAACCTGGCTGAGTCCAGTATTGGCCTGATACCTTCTGCAGAAGATGGAAAAGAATTCCCGAAACTGTCCCCAAGAAAGGCAAAATTCTTCTTTACGATCGGAAAAACAGGGGCATTTGTGATAACAGCCTTTTCTGCCAGCCTTTTTTCCTGGCCTGGAAAATATTTCCTTAGCAATGTCTTTTTTGTAGGCCTTATCAGCGTGTGGTCGATTTTCCTTGTATACTGCCAGTATCCGCACAATGTCCTGTTATGGAGGGGGTAAAGGTCCTCAAAAAACCCCTCTTCCCCAAACTGGAAGTAGATATAATCCCTGTCAATGTCCGGCGGCGCCCTGGGAAAGGCTCCGGCTAATGCAACCCAGTTCAAAAACGGTTTTGGCTGCCGCATTATCCTCTTAAGAAAAAAGCTGCTCCCTGAACAGTCTATCAGATGCCCAAACCTAAACCTGCCGTTGCTGGTGTGCAATATACCATCCTTAACATCATCTGCATTATCCCTCATAAAACAGGCCCTTGACTTCTTTATAAGATGCCTGCATGTTTCTGCATAGTCGATATTATAGAGGTCATGCTCCACTGTAAAGAATGTCTCATCATTGGTTCCTATTTTCATGCCCTTAAACCTTTTGATATAACCAAGATCATACTCATCGACAATCCTCTTATAGGTATTCCGTACTTCATATGCAGCACTTGCCCCTATCCCCGCCCTGTCAATGATAAGAACGCTCTTCTCAGGGCACCTCCTGGAAAGGTGATAGGCAAGCCCTGCTCCTGCAATTCCAGCCCCTATAATAACAGCATCATAATTCTCCATTTTTATCCGCCATTTTCCCTGGCATATCCTGCCCTGCCCCCATAGGCCCTGGAGAGAAATCCTCAAGAGAGACCATCTCATTCAAAAAGGCAAACGGCTTCTTAGGAACCTCCTCAAGTATGTGCAGTACCATGCTAAGCGACCTGGAGATAAAGGACAGGTATATCCCATGCTCAGGCTCAAATCCAAGCACAAGGTATGACAATGCCAGCACAGCATCTATATTAGGATAGATCCTCTTCCTGGCCTCTATCTCCTCCCTCAACAGCTCATAGACCTCCAGGTATGCGTTAGTCCCGCCAGCTCTCTGTATCTCCTTAAGCAAAAGCTCAGGCCTGGGGTCTTTTTCATATACCGGATGGCCAAACCCCATTATCTTCTCCCCTTTGGAAAATTTCTCATCAAGATACTGCCTTACCCCCTCATCAAGGCCAGAATCCCCTGCCCTTTCCCTTATTGAGACCATCATCCTCATCAGGCCGCTCACAGCCCCAAGATGGTCTGTCCCCATCGCAGCCAGCCCCCCTATAAGGCCGTTGATGACCGCAAAATCCCTGTTCTTGGTTGTGCTTGCGATAAGCTTAGGGACCATGACAGAAGGCGGGTGGCAGCCTGTTCCTAAGCTTAATATCATCAATGTCCTTGAGAACAGCTGTTTATCCCTCTCCACCGGCCTCCTGTTGGTAAGCTTAAGGAACAATAAATCGACAAAATCAAAGTTCCATCTGCAGAACAGCTCCTCCAGGGATTTCCAGTTATCCCTGTCCAGGTCATATTTCCCGCAGTTTATAAACTGTGTAAGCCTTCCATCCCTTATTCCATGGTAATCGACATTGCTGCAGATTTTATTCTGTTTCATCCTGAACAGCCGCCTTTTCAACAGTGTTTCCTGGCATTGCATCCAGGCTAAGCAGGATAATGTAAGACATCCAGTAAAAAAAGTAGAGGCATAATGCCCATAGAATAACAGCAAGATAATCCGTCTTGCTCATGACCAGCCCAAGCAAAAATAGCAGTATTGCCGACCTTATCATCCTCACCCCCTGCCCTGCCCTTCCTTCCACCATAGCCGATACGATCTTCAGCCCTAAAAAAGCCAGCAAAACCAGGAAAAAAAGGAATATTATTCCCAGGTCAAAAATAAAATAAGCAGCAGCCATAGGCGCAAAAGAGAACGCAAAAAGGATTATTGTTGCCTGCCTCCCCTTCATGCCTGCCCCTGCTAATGTCCTGTAGCCCCTTTTCCTGTCGCTTATCGTGTCCTTCATGTTCTTCGAATGCATTATAGGCCAGAATGCTGCAAACATAAAAACAGCCAGGCGCATCGCCATACCCATATCAAGCCCCAGGAGAAGTGAAGAGCTGAATGAAGGCAGCGCAAAATGCGTAATTGCGAGTATAGTTGCATCCGCAAACAGGACATACCTCGCTATAGTATTATACAAAAATCCAAGCAATACAGCTATTATAGAGGCAGCAAGTATGACAATGTCTGATTTCGCGATTATCATTGCAGTAAGCAGCAAAAGCAGGGCAATCCTTCTGGAACATCCCGGAAGCCTATAATCCTTATCCCTTATTGCATTATAGACAGCTGCTGCAGAATAGATCAGGATGCAGCACAAGCCAAGGACAAGTATCTTACTATTAACCCTCTCTGCAAAAGCAGCAGACACCAGGATCACCATCAAAGAAGGGAATGCCCTGTAAACCCTGGCAGCCCCAATCAACCTTGCAAGACCGTTCAAAAAAAATCACCCCTATAATTTAGGTGATAAGAAGAAAGTATTTATTATTTACCGCAGTTGGCGGATAAAGAATCCAAAAATTTATCCTGCTTATAAAAAAATTTACAGGAAAATCCAAGTAATATTTATATTGGTGTATAAAGTTTAAAAATGAAGTTTTTAACTTTATACACTAGAGAAAATTTCACAAATTTAATGTCTCAAATTTAAGTAAATTTGAGAATTTGAAAATCCGATTGATTTTCAATATGATTATGAAATTTTCTTGTGATGTTGTTCGCAGCTTAGGTTATTGCAGTAGGGCTTGGTTATTAAGGGAAAAAAGTGTTTTTTTAAGGGGGTGAAAGATGGAAAGCATCCTAGAAGAGGAAAAAAAGATCATAGATTCTTATCTTGAAGAGGCCCTTCCCAGAAAATTTGACAGGCGATGGCTGGATTCTGCTCTTGGAGAGGCAAGATGGGAGCATGACATAGAGTCATACACAAAAGCCATAGCAGAGCCGGGATGGGAGCTGCTTGGCAGGGGAGGAAAAAGGTGGCGCCCTTTCTTAATGCTTATGTCCTATAGGGCAGTCTCCGGAAGAAATGATTCGGTGGGAAGCATCCTTGCATTGCCTGAGCTGATACATAACGGAACCCTCATAATAGACGACATAGAGGACAGCTCCAGCATAAGAAGGGGAAAAAGATGCGTGCATAAGATCTTCGGTGATGACATAGCGATAAACGCCGGAAATTCCCTTTACTACCTTCCCTGCCTTCTTATCGCAAGGTCTAGGGGATTAAGCCACAAAGTAAAGGTAAGGCTTTATGAAACAGTAATGGAAGAGATGGTAAAACTATCCCTTGGCCAGGGAACCGACATCTACTGGCACAGGAGTAAAAAATCAGGCATGAATGAAGGATAATACCTGCAGATGTGCGCTTATAAGACGGGCGGCCTGGCAAGGATGTCCGCCAAACTGGGAGCTATCATAGGAAATGCCTCTGATAAGAAGATAATCTCATTGGCAGGATTCGCTGAATCCCTCGGAGTTGCATTCCAGATACAGGATGACATCCTTAACATAACAAGCACGGCCCTGGGAAAGGACTTTGGCGAAGACATCACTGAAGGTAAAAGGACACTGCTGGTTATACACGCCCTTAAAAAAGCCTCTCCAGAGGACAGGCAGCTGCTGTTAGGCATCCTTAACCAAAAGACAAGGGATAAAACCCTGATAAGCGAAGCCATCAGCATTATAAAAAAATACAGAGCAATAGATTACTCAAAAAATATAGCAAAAAGGTTAGTAAAGGATGCATGGCATGAGCTTGATCCCTTGCTGAAAGAGTCCAAATCCAAAAAAATCCTAAAGATGCTTGCTCAATTTACAGTGAACAGGAAAGTATAATGCCCTAAACGGGCAAGAAAATTATCCCGCACATAATTTTTTTATCCCTTTTCTTGCATGGGGTTTATTAATAAGTGGATTAAAAGAAGGTTATCCGAAAGATATCAAAAAGGTCAAGGAGAGACAAAAAAGGAGGTGAAGCAAAAGGATTTATCATGCTTAAGTTGTTGCTAGGTAAAGTCTTAAGATATAGCCAATAACCCGCAGCTGCAAGCTGGCTGGAGACTAAGGGCTGGCGGCTCTAAACAAAAGGAATTGTTCCAAAAAAAAGAGGTGAAAAGATGAACATTAAAAAACTTCGCTGTTTAAATTCCCAACTGGGAAAAAAAATATTTTTGACGGTTTTGGTTCTATTGGTATGCACTATGTCGGTGTTTGCATTTAACGGCAACACGATAATTTCGCGCCCGACAGAAACCTCGGTCACGCTAAATATATTGTCTTACACGACGCAAAGCTGTGATGTGGATTATGGGACACAATCAGGCAATTACACAGACCAGATTCCTGTAAATCTCACAGCAGATGAAACCCAGAATGTGGTGCTTGATAACCTAAACGCAAATACACAATATTATCTAAGGGTATGCAGCGGGAACGAGGAAACATTCCACACCCCAAGACCAGCAGGAAGCAGTTACATCTTCACCATGAGCTCTGACTCGCATTTAGGAGCAGCAGCCAGAAACGATCCCGAAATATACAACCAAACCCTGCAGAATATAAATGCTGATGAGCCGGATTTTCATCTAGCCTTAGGTGATGAATTTAACGTGGATAATGTACAGGAGCCTATAACATATGCAAAAGTTGAGACAAGATACATAAACCAAAGGCCTTATCTCAGCCAGATAGGCGCTCCGTTCTATTTTGTGATCGGCAATCATGAAAGTGAAGCCGGCTGGCTGTTGGACGAGACTGAAGATAACATGGCAGTCTATTCTGCATTAGCAAGAAAGGACTATTATCCAAATCCTGTCCCAAACGGGTTCTATACAGGCAATAATGTCTCTGAGGACTATGTCGGCCTTAGGGAGAACTATTACTCATGGGAATGGGGAAACGCATTATTCGTGGTTCTTGACCCTTATTGGTATACGACCACTGCTCCGGTCTCAGACATGTGGGTATCAACCATAGGAGACGACCAGTACACATGGTTCAAGAATACCCTTGAGCAGAGTGATGCAGACTTTAAGTTCGTTTTCATGCACCATATCCACGGCAAGGCAAGAGGCGGGATTGAGGTTGCAGATTACTATGAATTTGGCGGCTTAGGTGACGGGGATGAGTGGGAATTTGATACAGAAAGGCCTACATGGGATGCGCCTTTGAGAGATCTGATGGAAGACAACAACGTTGACATCTTTTTCCAGGGGCATGACCATGTCTTTGTAAAGCAGGAATCAAATGGTCTTGCCTATCAGACAATGCCTATGGCAGCAGACCCAAATTACGGAGAGGGCTATGCAGAGAATTATACCTATGGGGACCTTATCAATAACAGCGGCCACCTAAGAGTTCATGTTTCGCCAAGCAATGTTACTGTCCAGTATGTAAGGGCATATGTCGGAGGCGTAGGGACCAACGGTGAAATTGCCTATGAGTACACTATTGAAGTAAATACAGCCTGTAATGACGGTGTTGATAATGATGGCGATAATCTTACTGATTATCCATATGACCCAGGCTGTTCAAGTGCAAATGACACAAGTGAGCTTGGAACCAATGAGTGTGATGACGGCATAGATAATGACGGAGACGGCAACATAGACACTGCTGATGGCGGTTGCCTTAATGCTTCAGGCACTGACGAAACCAACTGCGGAGACGGTGTTTGTGAAGGAGGGGAGACATCCGGAACATGCCCAGCTGACTGCGGCGGGACTGTCGAGGTTTTCTTTGACGGCTTTGAGTCAGGCACCCTAAGCACCTGGTCAGTATACGGTGATGGCGACCCATGGACAACAAGCGTAAATTATGTCTTCGAGGGGAACTATTCGGCAAGGGCAAAGACAACCGGCGCTGGCCTGGACAGCTTTATGGAGCATGCCATCAACCTGTCAGGATATAGCTCAGCAACATTTGACTATCGCAGACAATTATTGAACCTGGACGGCCCTGATGATTTCGAGGTCCAGTACTATAACAGCAGCTGGACAAGTGTTGAGCACTTAGGGACTGAGAGCGCCAATGATGCCTCACACCAGTACAGAAGCTTCAGTATTCCAACAACTGCAACAGCGATAAGGTTCAAGTGCGAATGCGACAAGCTTAACGAGAGATGTTTTGTTGAGAACGTAAATGTTACAGCAGAATATTGATTTATTTTGTTTTTATTTATTTTTTCTTTTTCTTTGAACATATTTTATTCAACTGGTCTCTGCCGCATATTCTCCCCCTTATTTTTCTTTAAAAATATGATAAAAAAAGAAAGTTTTAAATAGAGTTCTCCTGGTAAATGTAAATATTGGCCCTTTAAGGCCTTTTTTTAATAAAGGGGGTGTTTAAATGCAAAAAGAGGATAAAAGAGGCAGCAGTCTAAACAGCAGGCTGGACTATGACCTTGATTCTGTCTACGCATCGATAAAGCTCATATCCGAGAAGCACAATCTTTCTTTCCAGCAGGTTATCGAGTCATTGGGAAGGATAAAAGACAAGGAAAAGATTGCTGCAATACCTTCCTATATCCTAAGGGACAAAAGCCTGGGCATACTCCAGTCAGTGATCAAGTACCTAAAAGAAGAGCTGAAGTTCAGCTACCACGAGATAGCATCTTTGCTCAACAAGGATGAAAGGGTAGTATGGTCTGCCCATAACAGCGCTGCAAAAAAGAAGGCAGGAAGGTTTGTAATAAAAGACCCTAACCACTGGCTTCCTATTTCTATCTTCTCTGACAAAAAGCTCAGCCCCCTTCAGGCTATTGCCCTTTACCTCAGGGAAAAGGAAAACTGCAACTTCAGCGACATAGGAAGGCTGCTTAACAGGGACAGCAGGACAATATGGGCCTGCTGCAATAACAAAAAAGAGCCGAATGAAGAAGAATAATGAATAAGAATAAAAAAGAGGGAAAGATAAGGCCCGAGAACCTGATAGTTGCATCTCCCCTTACTGCTTCAAAGCCCATAACTAAACAAAAGCCTCACAACTCAAGTTCATCCTCCAAATCCCTGGTACTAAGCACTTTAACTCTGGGCTGTTTCTTTAGCCGCTTGTCACCTGACCAAATAGGGCAGTTAAGCTGTAAGGCCAATGCAAAGAAGTCCGAGTCATCTGGATCTGGTGATATTTTCTTTGCTTCAGGCAAGAATTTAAGATATTCTTCCTCTCCAGTAAATTTAACAACAGTTCTAAGCAGGTTTACAACCAATTGGAATTGTGCCTCTGATAAAGAGAAGCCCCTAATTATTTTAGATTTGTGCTCTTCTATCTCAAGCAAAGAAAAAGAAGGAGAATGCAATTCTAATCCAGGAATAAGCGATAATTTCCTGGCTTTTGACTTTTCATTAAAGAAAGAGAAGATTTCATTGGTATCGACGACAAATCTCATTTATACTAGCCCCTTCTGTTTAAGCCTTCCGAATCTTCCTTTCTTAACCTCCCTTCCAAGCCTGATTAATTTGCCTTCACTCAACTGTCCGGCGCCTTTCATAACCTTATCCATAAACAGGGAAAGTGATTTTAGCTTTTCCTCTGATGATATCAATTCCCCTACCTTTTTCTCTATCCTTTTAGATTCCCCCTCAAGCAGCCCTGGTATTTCAATCTTTAATTCAGCCATTCAATCATCACCAAGCCTGCATAATGAAAATGATTATTTAAACTTTACCTTTTTTAGTGAAGCTAAAAAATGTAAGGGTTTAGAAAATTTCAGGGGGAGTCTCAAAATCCTTGATTTTGATAACCTCATCTCTGCTGAAGGGATTGGCAACTATGTTGCCAAGCTCTCTGATTTCAAAAATCTTTCCAAAAAAAATGAAAAGTAGGATAGGAGAAAAGGCGCAGCTAAAGAATTTAATAGTCATATTACTTTTGCTCCTGATAATTGGCTTTACAGCAACAGCATTTAACATCCCGGCAAATAAGTCAATCTCCATAGATTTAGAATACAGAAAAGGCGCAGGATTTGATGCTGATAATGACGGCATAGAATACATCAAAGGAGCCATTGACTTTACAGTAGAAAACACAAGCTTCTCCTGGGATGTCAACCAGACAAAGCTTGGCACAAGATGGGTCATCAACTCATTAGACAACATACAGACAACAACCCTCTGCTACGGAGCATCAAAAACATGCAGGTTCATCGATCTCGAGCCCAGCTCTGAAAGCTGGGATGACGCGATGTACATAAGCTATGGAAGGCATGGCGCAGGCTACAACAATACAGTAGGCGCCCAGGTCATCTATGTCGATTACAGCCTTGGAGAAGACCCTCACTCAGACATAGCCTACAGCGGATTAAGCTATCTTCCTGCCGTTTTTATGGAGACAAAGGAAACAAAGACGTATACAAGAATAATCTCCTTTCTGGAAGAAAAGCTGGAAGTGATAAGAGGCACTCTTCTTAGCATAAAAGCAAGGCTGGTCTACCTCAATGATTCCCCTGTACCATCCGGCGAGGTAAGCCTCTACCTTAACAACACCCTGGTTGGAACAGAGATGACAGACATCTTCGGCCATGTAACATTTGAGTTAAATACCTCATTATACATCCCTTCTGAATACCTGCTGAACATAACCTACCATGGCCAAATAACAAAAGCCCCCCAGGAGACAATAACAGTCATGCCCAGCTTTAATTTAACTGCCCTAAAAATCCTTCCCCTAGATAAGACAAACACAACCAGCAACCTCACCAACACGACTGGCAATGCAACAGGGATTGAAGAAAGCCTCACTCAGCTTCCTGCCGAGATAGGAAAGCCTGTAAGATGGGTCAAAAGGATAAGGGTAAGAAAAAACAGCTCTGAACATATGAACATCCCATTCAAGCTTCCTGAAGAGGCAGAAAAAATAGTAATAGAAAAAGATGATTCCATTGAAAGAAGGGTAATACAAAAAAAGGAGATGACAGCTTTTGGAACAAACAGCGCATCAGACAAAAAGGCCCCTTTTTTTGAATTAAAAGGGATAAAAAACAAGAAAAAATTCATCGAGATAGAGGATAGCTCTGGACAGGATGAAGTTGAGTACTCAATAGGGTTTCAAACACCCCCTCCAAGGGCTATGGAAAAGAACATATCGCGATATAAGAAGGTAATAACTGTCTCAGCCCCTCACCTCAACTACACATATGTATTAACATACACATCAATCACAGAAATAGTAAAAACAGAAAACAAGAAAGCAATCAAGCTCTACTGGCTAAGGGATATAAACAGCTCTGTTATAAGGGAAAGCCGCTTATTCACAGCAAATGACACTAATGAGAACGGCTATATAGATTACATAGAATGGGTAACACCCCATCTCTCCAACCAGACATTTGAGGTTGTTATTGAAATAGCCAAAGCCTTACATCTGGATGAGAACAAAACCCCCATCTCTGACATCTATGAAAAGGTTAAGTCCCAGGACAATATCTGGTCAGAGCCCATTTACCATAATGAATATGTAAGGGTAACATTTGAAAAAGAGCTAAACAGCTATAATGACATAACAGTTTATGTAAGGAACAGCCAAAACATGAACACCTCGATAGAGGTCTATCGTTATAATTCAACTGAAAAGATAACAGAATTCCCCATAATAACATCAGAAAAATACTATAAGGTATACCTCTTAAACATGAGCACCAGCAGCAAGACATTTGAACTGAAAGTTAAAAACCACGGGGATGATGAGACAGCCTACCTTGAATTTGACCATATCATTGACCCTGAAGGCAGCAAATCGATTACAGCTTCAAAAGATTCATATATAAACCAGTATGTTAACACCGAAAATAACGGAGCAAGGCTGGGTTTAAGGGTGGGGAAAGCAGGCACTGCTACAAGGAGATTAAGGACACTTATTGAATTCAACCTCTCATCCATCCCTGGAGATGCGGTCATCACTAATGCTGTACTTTCGCTGTATTATTCAGAGGACATAGACGCCTCCGGCAACAGGATTCACGGTGTCCACAGGGTGTTAGAGAGCTGGGAGGAAGGCAGCGGCCTTGGGGATACAAACGATGCCAATATCAACGGCACAACGTGGGACGAGAGATGGTATTCACAAAACTGGGCATCAGCCGGAGGTTCCTTTAATTCTACTGCCACAGACACGCAGACTGTAGGTGACAGCGAATCTTATGGCTGGATAGAATGGAATGTTACATCTGACGTACAGTATTTCCTTGGCAACCCAGGATCAAACTTCGGCTGGCTCATAAAGGATACAGACGAAGCAACATTAAGCACAAGAAAATACTATAACTCTACCGAGGACCCGGACGCATCCTCCTGGCCGAAATTAGAGGTAAATTACACCTACACGATTAATGATTCAGAAGCGCCATCATGGTCTGGTCAGTTCCAGGGCGACCATGGACTAGGCCAGATAGTCAATTTGACAGCGATGTGGTCTGACGATGCTGCATTGGACAGCTTCTGGCTTTCCACAAACGAGACAGGAGCATGGCAGAACTATACTGCAAGGGAGTTCGGGCATACATTAAGCCATATGATTGACGTGGGAAGCTTCAGCACGGCAAAGAACAACCCCCTGGCAGCAATCAGCATCTCCTCAGCAAACGACGCCTATGTAAGGCAGGGCATCAACATAAGCTATACCTATGGCGATAATGCAGGGAATGACAAGGTAAGCATAATAAGGTTTTTTTCCCCTATAGACATAACAGGATATGACAAGGTAGTTTACTTTGTAGACCCGGATATCGCCAATTTTCACGCCACAGACATACATTTCAGGAACGGCACTGGATTATGCAGCTCACCGCTCATCAACCTTACATCTGCCGGATGGCAGAGGGTAGAATTTGACATATCTGGAATAACAGGAGACTGCAATAAGAGCAGGATAGATTCTGTGAGAATATCTTTTAATGATATCAACGATGCAGATACTGGCTCAGGAAACATAGTGGTTGACGAAGCCTATCTAAGGAACATCAGCGGATTCATCTCTTTCGCATCAGAAACAGGCTGGTACAACATCTCATCAGCAGGTGTTGGGACATCAGTGGCATGGAGGATATACGCAAACGACAGCTCAGGAAACATAAACAGCACAGCTATAATGAATTTCGTTATAGAGGACACCATAAACCCCTCTGTTGAAAGCCTGCAGGATAACCCTGACCCGGTAAATATCTACAGCTTCATCAACATATCTGCAGTTGTAACGGACAATACAGCTGTGGACACTGTCCTTATAGAAGTAGAGGAGCCTGACAGCTCAAAGACAAACTACACCACAAAAAACTCCCAGGATACATACTTTAACGCCAGCATAAACACGACACAGATGGGTTACCACACATATAGAATCTATGCAAACGACAGTTATGGAAATATGAACAGCTCCCAGACAGGGACATTCACTGTTAAAAACCAGGACATGTATAATGTGGAGTACATGGCAGAAAGCGATTCATATGCCTCAGAAGAGTCAGCTGACATGAACTACGGCTCTTCTGAAGAGCTAGTCTCCGGCGAGAATGAGAGCAAGATTACAGAGATCCTGGTTAAATTCAGCGTGGACATCCCGGAAGAGGCAAACATAACAAACGCAAACCTCAGCCTGTACTTCTACAACTCCACGATAAGCCCCTCTGACGCGCTTAACCTGAGCGCAAGAAGGGTCACAGGCAGCTGGGATGAGCTTTCTGTAACATGGAACTCAAAGCCAGGCTATGTATCATCCTCCTCTGATGAGGCCAACCTGACAGAGGCATACGGCTGGGTTGGATGGAATGTTACAGGCATAGTCCGGCTCTGGGTCAACGGCAGCGCTGCAGACTGGGGCTTTGCCATTGTTCCTGGCAATAAGTCTGCCAATGCAAGCAAGCATTTCCGCAGCAAGGAATACTCCAACCAAAGCCTAAGGCCTGTTCTTGAGGTGGATTACAGCTACCACCATGACCTAAGCTGGTCCGGCCAGTCCCAAAGCATTGCGACTGCAGGCCAGATAGTCAACCTGACTGCCATGTGGTCTGACGACTCCGCATTAGACAGCTTCTGGCTCTCTACAAACGAGACAGGTACATGGCAGAACTACACTGCAAGGGAGTTCGGCCATACATTAAGCCACATGATCGACGTAGACAGCTTCAGCAAAGCCAAGAACAACGACCTGGCATCCATAGATTTATACCCTGCAAACGAGGCCTATGTAAGGCAGGGGATGAACATCAGCTATGTCTACGGAAACGAGACAGGAAACGACAAGGTAAGCATAATAAGGTTCTTCTCCCCTATAGACATAACAGGATATGGCAGGGTAGTCTACTTTGTAAAGCCTGATACCGCAGATTTCCACGCCACAGACATACATTTAAGGAACGGCTCTGGATTATGCAGCTCGCCAAACTTCAACCTCACGTCTGCAGGATGGCAGAAGATAGAGTTCAACATATCCGACATAACAGGTACCTGCAATAAGAGTGAGATCGATTCTGTAAGAATAGGCTTCAATGACATTAACAATTCAGATACAGGTTCAGGCAGCATACTGGTCGACGAAGCCTATCTGAGGAACAGCACAGGATTCAGCTCTTTTGAATCAGCGATAAGCTGGTACAACATATCTTCAGCAGGTATTGGGACATCAGTGGCATGGAGGATATACGCAAATGATTCATCAGGAAAGACAAGGCATACGAACGCAATGGTCTTTACCCTGGCAGAAGGGCCGAAAGAGTACGTAAGAAACCTCCCTATAAGCATCTACGGTGAAGACACGCACAGCGATCCTGAGGATGAGATCGCCAACTATAAGGAAAGCGAAACATTAGACCTTATCCATAGTCCTGACGGCTCAGGAATGATCTACATAGAATTCTCAGATGTGAACTTCAGCAGGCTTTTCAATGCCTCAACAGTTGAAACAGCGCAATTGATGCTGCGCTTCACAGACTCCACCAATGCTAATGCTGTAAATATAAGCCTGTACAGGATCAACAGCAGCTGGAACGCATCCAACATAACTTACGGTGATTATGGAAAGAATCCAACAATTATACCTGCTCCTGTTGATGTTGTAATGAACCTTACAGACAATTACGGCATCAAGACATGGAACATAAGCTCACTTGTAAAGGGATGGGCTAACAGAAGCTATGATAACTATGGCGTGGCGCTGAACATATCAGGAGCAGAAGGATATACAACCAAGAAGTTCAGAAGCACTGAATATGTAGTTTCTATAGGAAAGGTAAGAAGGCCGAAGCTGCACATAGTCTACTACGATTTTGAGAACCCTTCTGTAAACATATCTATCAAAGATGCGCTTAATGATAATATAAGCTCAGTAATAGAATTTCTTGACCCTGGCGGAAGCATGGTCCTTACAGTAGAGGATGACCCTGAACCTACCACTATCCCCGCTGATGTGTACGATATCAGGATAACCACAGAAGACAATGTTGTTGAGAGCATATTATTCAAGGATGTGAATATAAGTGAAGACATACCGAGGATAGTCCATATTGATGATCCGTCCGATAACCAGGGGTATGAAGAGCTGTATGCTATTGATCCTGCAGGATTAAATTTCACCAGCGCCAATGTCACGATAAAAAACGCAACTGCCTCAAGCTTATATAAATGCGCTGACTGGAACTTCACGACACGGGCCTGCATGGGAACATGGAAAAAGCTCATGGACATAACCCCCGGCCGGCCCTACAGCTTTAATATCACCGCGCAGGACCCGGGCTTTGCAGAAACAGGAGTTTCCTCCATCAACTCGAACAAGTCAACATACCATATAAACGAGACAGCAAAGATAATAATGGTTATCCTGGACACAGAAGGCTACCTGGCATATAATGCAAGCTTAACCCTTAACATCACCAGCCCTGACAGCATAATAACAAAATACTCAACAGGCAGCGGAGAGATAACCGAAACAGAGGTAGGCATCTATGAGTCTGTCTACAATAAGACCTCGCTGGAAGGCAACTACAGCATGCTTGTTAAGGCTGTTGGAGACGGCGTAAACAGCACACTCCTCTCAGAATTCCTAGTCAAGGAATACTATGAATTCGACATCCTGCGCCATACTCCTGTAACGATAGATCCATGGAGGGAGGTTGTCAACTCAAGCATAAAGCTGATTTCCTACACCAGTTCCACTGAATTCAACTTTTCAGAGGTATTGCCTGTAAATTTCACAGTACTGTACAGGGGAAACGCGACCGAGACTATTAGCGGAGATAAGATAATCCTGAAATGGTCTAACCTCTCAAACAACTCTGTAATAAATTACATAGCATTGCCTCCCTTCATAACACCTGACCTGTACGAGCTTGGCCCTGCTTATGTGGATTATGCTTCCTCAAGGTATTATGAGGCAAGGCCCTGGTATCTCGCGATAGACCCTCTTGAAGGGGGAGGCTCAAAAGAGCAGATTTGCTATGATGACGCGCATCAGGTCGTTCCATGCCCCCAGGGAGGCGCCTTTACGCCGCTTGCCTCAGACTGCAGCTATGACGGCTGCCCATACCATTATATGAGCGCAACAGGCTGCTCTGACAACTACATCGAATTCCACTTTGGCGACATAGGGATTCCAGGAAACGGCACTGTTATGAACGCAAGCGTAACGTTGGAATACTCTGATGAGTCCGGAAAGGCCTTTGACAATGATGTCTATTGCTATAATGGAACCGGCTTCATAAAGATAGCTGACGCAGTAAACCACACAGGCTCAGACGGAACAGAAACATACAACTTATCTAACCCTTCATGCTACAATACCCTGGCAAGGGCAAATGACATAAGGATAAGGTTCTGCAGGGCATCTGGAGATTCCGGAAGGGTTTACATTGACAGGGCCTTTGTAAATGCCTCGTATGTAGAGGGGACTGGCTGGCGCAGCCCTTCTGCAACAGGTGATGATTACAGCCTCTGGCTCGACCCGGAAAATGCATATGAAAGCGATGGCCTTAACACGATAGAAAACGCTGCCGGAGAGGCGCAGGACTGGTACGATTTCAGCTTTAATGTTCCAGCAGGGGTTACGATAGACGGCATTGAGGTTAAGGTAAAAGCAAAGGTGCCTACCCCTGACAACAGCAGCGCAGGCATTGAGCTGTCATGGGACGGCGGTGCAGGTTATACGTCATCCGGCTACAGCCTGGGAACTGACTCAACAAGTTACGTAATTCTAAGCTCCGGCGGATCAAGCAATACATGGGGCAGGAGCTGGTCAGGCTCTGAGTTCAGCGATGATAGCTTCAGGCTAAGGCTTAACAAGACAGGACCTTCCATAAGCCTGCTCATAGACCATATCCAGGCAAAGGCCTATTTCTCAGACAACCTCCCCCCTTACATCAATATGTCCATCAATAATACCTCCCCGCAAAGATATGACGTTGTCAATATAACTGCCGATATAAGCGATAACATCGAGCTTGTCAGCTGCCTTTTCAGGATGAACGGCACCTCTGACGGCTCCTTTGTAAACATCTCCAAAGAGCTGTCAGGAACATCCTCCCAGTGCAGCCAGAACTTTACCATTGACGCAGCAAAAGGCTCTTACATCAACTTTACAGTTATCGTCAACGACACAAGCAGCAATACAAACCAGAGCTCGCTGTTCATAACCGTCCAGAATTCCCCGCCTCCAACCGCAACTATATTATACCCTGCGCCTAATATGTACACGAGTAAGCAGCCTCTTGACCTGAACATAACCTACCCTGCAGAAGATGACGGCGACAGCATCACAATATACTGGTATGTTAACGGCATATTAAACCAGACAACCCCTGCAAACACGACACTTAATGCATCTGACGGATATTACATCCTTAACGCAAGCCTTTATGACGGCTATAATTTCTCATCAAATTCCTCTGTGAACTTCACATTAGACACCACCCCCCCGAATATCACGCTTTACCTTGACAAGACAAACAACCAGCTCATATATGAAACTATAGTGAACATAACAGCCAACCTGTCTGACAGGTTTGGCCTTAGCCTTGGGCAGATAATAGTCAATGACACAGGCTCAGAAAGGGTCTTTAATTTCAGCATAAGCGGAGCATCTGCGCAGATATCACAGAACATAACGATAAGCTGCCCTGAAGGATGTGTCATTAACTTCTCTGCAAGGGCCTATGACCTTGCAAACAACTCCAGGACAAACTCAACCCTTAAAACAGTGGTAAAAGACAGGCCTGTTCATGCTGTTAACATCAGCAAAAATGACTCAGGCATTTACCAGCACGAGCATGTCCTCTTTAATGCAACATGGAACAGCTCAAGCAGCCTGCATTACTACATATTCTCGACCAACCAGTCAGGTGGATGGCTCAATACAACCCCCCGGCTTTTCACAGGGGATAACGTATCTTCAAACATAAGCATCATCACTGCAGAGCCGGGAACAGTTGTCGGCTGGCAGTTTTATGCAAACAACACGGTTGGAAACTCAAGCAACACAAGCCTTCAGGCATTTACCGTTGGCGGCGTTATCTGGAACCAGAGTAACCTAAACCTTGGCAGCACGCAAAAAGAAAGGCCTGCCCTTACAAAAAACGCCAGGCTGATAGGATACCTAAACAACTCCAATGCCAGGGTAAGCTGCTATGAAGGGGCATGCAGCATTATAACAAGCAATTTTACATCACAGGATATAAATGACACCTCCACCAATGTCAAGTTCAGCTGCTCCTCCTCAGAAGCAGGCATCCATAATGCCATGTTCAGCGTAAATTCAACAGAAGATGTCTATAACCACAACATATCAGTAACCTGCTCTATAAGCAGCCTCTGCGCTCCGCTATGCCCGACAAACACCGTTGGAGAGAGCGGAAATACCACATTATCCGCTTCCACGACCCAGCTTGATGTTGACCTAAGCAGGCAGTATGACCTAAGCAAGGCATTCCTGATTGCAAGGCATCATGCAGCTGCAGCATCAACCACCAGCGATACCCCTCCTGAAGAGCACAGGGCAACAATACGCTTCCTTGATAATGACACGGTCAGGATCGAGCGTTATGACCACAACAGCAGGCCTTCAAGAGCAACATGGTCTATCCTCCAGTCAGACAATATTGACGTTATCCCTTTCTATAACTTATGGTCTGACGATGACATCGATGATGATGTCGCAATAAGCCCAGCATTGCCCGCTGATTACCAGACAAGATGCTTTGTCGAGAACATGAGGAATACCAGGATCCAGTCCGCGGATATAGACTGCATGGCAGCAGGCGATGTTATGTCAAACATAACATCTACCACTGCCCTCAACCTAAAAAGGTATTCAAGCGTTGAGATCTCAGGCTGCTCAGGCCTTGATTCAGGTGAGACAAGGGGATTTATCGTATGCTTCAATGACAATACGACCGTGCAGGCAGGATCATTCTCAGCAAGCATCCAGTGCAGGACCGAGACCCTCGCAAAGCCTGTCAATACCTCCAGCTCATGGGTGCTGTTCTCATTCAGGGCAGATGATGACGGCCTAACCCAGACTAGCCTCAGCGCAAACCTGACAAGCGAGACCGAGGTAGAGTTCTGCCAGGACAGTACAACATCCAACCCAGCAACCATCTCTGTCCAGTTCTATGTTGTCTCGTTTGACAACAGCACAGGCAGCCTTGTTGAGAGGCAGGGCGGCTCTGTTGCTGACGTTATATTGCAGCAGGATTGGGACTTCTCAGGGAACTATGACCATAATGAGACATTAGCTGTCTGCTATGAGGGCTACATAGGGGATGCAGGAAACAATTACCCAAGAAACTGGTGGACAGCCCATTGGCTTGATGCAAACACTATAAGGCAGGACAGGGGAAGAGCAGGAGGTCCTGGAGATAGCACCGATGCCAGCTGCCAGGCAGTACAATGGCCTTCTATCTTATCTTATGAGACAGGCTCAGATGCATTAAATCCTATAATAACAGTAGGTTCAAACAATACAGCTCCCATATTCAATGAAACAATCAACATCACCGCCAATGTCAGTGATGAGACCGGCCTAAGCCGCTGCGTTTTTATCGCCAACCATACCGGCTCAGATATAACAAAAACTGTAGGGGGTGTAAGCGGCCAATGCAGCCAGAACTTCACGATCAACCTTACAAGAGGTGCTGTAATAAACTTCACTGTTATCGTCAACGACACAAGCAGCAATAAGAACCAATCAAGCCTTCTTATTACAGTAGCAAACACGCCGCCAACAGCTCCGGTATTGACTATACCCTCTGGAAACATTTCCGGAGACGAGATCACCCTAACATGGCTGAATGGGACTGATGCTGACAACGATCCCCTTACCCACACCATATATATATCCGGCTCCGGGGATTTCAGCACCATAAACCAGTCCTCTGTTGAGGATGACCAGAACTATACAACTACAGGGCTGACCAATGGCGTATGGTACTGGAAGGTTAATGTAACTGATTCCGAAAGCGGAGCAGAGAGCGAAACAAGAAACTTTACTATTGATGAGACCCCTCCTGACATAACCCTGATTACGCCATTGAATGAAAGTTTTGATGATGACGGCATGATAAGCTATACATTCAATGTAAGCGACTTATATAGTGTCGCAAACTGCTCCCTCTATTATATTGATTCCGGCATATCAATCCTCATAGCTGTTAACACCTCTGTTAATGAGAGCGTAACACAGGAATTCATCAAGACTATCGATGACGACGATGTTATTGACTGGTTTGTGAACTGCTCTGATATTTTAGGACTGGTAGGAAGTTCCGGCACCCTGAGGGTCACTGTTGACATGACAGACCCTTCTGTTGAATTGGATTTCCCCGGAAACAATTCCTTTGACAGTGATGGCGCTATAGAGATGGAATATACTCCGACAGACACGTATCTTGATGCATGCCGGCTTTATACAAACCTCTCCGGGGTATGGGCGGTCAATCAGACAGAAGATGATCCGGACTCAGGCTCGCTGAACATTTTCAACTCTATTTCCAATGCAGACGGCTCCTATATATGGAATGTCCTGTGCAACGACTCTGCCGGCAATATTGACTGGGGTGACAGCAACTTCACAATAAACATAGACACCAAAAACCCAGGAATAAACCTCACATCCCCTACCCCTCCAAACAACACCAACCAGACAACAATAAGGTCCATGACCGTCAATGCAACCCACTTCGATGTAAATCCTGAGATTATAGCCCTTTATCTTAACGGGATCCAGAACCAGTCAAAATACTGGACCGGGCATTACACTAACTTCACGTTAAGCAGCATTCCTGACGGCAGCCATACATATTATGTCTTCATAAGGGATGATGCCGGCAACTTCAACGCCACAGAAACAAGAACAGTAAATATTGACCTTACCCCCCCTGTAATATACCCGGAATCTCCTGATAATAACTCCTACCTTAATAGCAGCAATATTACCCTTAGATATAACAGTTCAGACGCATTCCCCATAAAAAACTGCTCTCTCATAATAAACGGAGCAATAAACCAGACCAATGCCAGTATAACAAGGGACATATCACAGAACTTTACATTAAATAATCTGAACAACACCTACAGCTGGCAGGTTAACTGCACCGATATATACGGCCACACAAATAAAAGCGAAACCAGGGTATTAAACATAGACCTGAATACCCCCTTGATATCTAATGAGTCAGTTAATGACACCTCTGTATCTGTCCAGGACTTTGTCTGCCTGAATGTTACTGTCACAGACAACTTCATTGTTGACACTGTTCTAGCTGAGATAGATGTCTCCCCGCCAGGCTCTGACGAGGTTGTTGAGCTTCTGGATGACGGTCTTGGCTGTGACAAGGCAGCATCAGACAATGTATATTCCAGGGAATACCAGAACATGTATGTATGGGGCACTAAGTCAGCATATTATTGGAACAGAACCGTCGCAAATGACTCCGCAGGAAACATAAAAATAACCACGCCCAACCTAAAGTGGAATGTCTCTGCTGCAGCCCTCCTTGTTGCCGCTGTTGGGCCTGTTAATTATGTTGTAAATGAAACGCCGCCTTCAAATAATGTCACCCTGTACTACAACATCTCATGTGCCGCTCCTGGCCCGCCCTGCGAGGACATAACGGCCTTTGTCCAGTACCACAAGGACGGTGTCTGGAGCTTCATAACCACAGAGACAACAGACCTTATAGGAGAAAAAGACAACGAGACAGTAACCCCAAACCCCCTGCCTGCAGGCTCTTCCTTTATCTCAAACTTCACTATAACGGCAGGAGAGAACACAGGAAACAATACATGGCTCATAAGATGCCTTGGCTTAGGCTCTAACACCGGCTTTAATATCATATCTGAAAACAGCACGATAAGGATAAATGACAGGCCTGTCGCAGCTCTCCATTACCCAACTAACGGCTCATGGATGGGAAGCTCTGTCATATTAAATGCCTCTGACTCAGCAGATTCAGACGGAAATCTGACCAACTACATCTTTGAACTAGACAACAACTCAGGCTTTGAGTCGCCTTCTATACTGTGTGATATTGATAATACTGTTGACACTGCCTTAGCTTATGATGGCAACCTTACAGGCAGCTATACGCACCATAAGGGCAACTACACGAACGCAACATCAGATGACAGTTCCTACTGGGTTGTTGGATTAGACGGCTACGGCACCTCAGACGCCTATATGGTCCTTGAGTTCAACATAAGCGATTACTACATCTCAAACGAGTCGCTGAAGAACATGAGCTTTCCTACAAGGTACTGCCATTCCGGTGACGACCTCTCTATAGTCGGCTGCAATGGTGATGATGCTGACGGCTCAGCGCAGGGCTCGCAGGATGTTGAGCTGTATAACTACTCCAGCGGCTTATGGGTCGATATAGGAAACCTGTCCACTGCTGACGGCGGTTATGAGGTTGAGAGCATATTCTCAATCAACGCCTACCTCCCCCACTTCATAAACCATACCGGCAAGAATGTTAAGATAAGGTATGAGATGGACTATTACAATAACCTGGTAACAAAAGACAGCTTCCTTGTCTTGGACTATGCCGGAGTAAACATAACCTATGACTCAGAAAAAGATTACTGCCTGTTCGATACTGCCCTCCAGGGCCAATGCACAGAAGAAAATTTCAACTGCTACCTGAGGCTTAATGTCACAGACACAGAAGGCCTGAAGAATTCCACATTCATAACGATTGGGATAGACAATACCGGCCCTACAGTCGTCCTAGGCCTTCCTTCCAACAGGACAAACATATCCTCAGCCAGCTACACCATGAACGCAACACTGACTGATGCCGGCTCTGGCCCGGACACAGCATACTTTTTCTACAGGCAGGATTCCGGCTCTGAATGGCAGTCAGCATGCCCTGAAGACGGAAGTTCTCCTTATGAATGCATCTGGGATACAAGCAGCCTGCAGGACGGTAATGGATATGCTGTAAGGGTTTACGGAACTGACACTGTAGGAAACACGGGCTATAATGACACACATTACAACATCACCCTGGACAGGTCAGGCCCTGTTATTTCCCTTGAAAGCCCTGCAAATGCCACATGGAGCATAAAAAACATTACCTTCCGCTATAACGTAACAGACGCTCACTCTACTGTATTGAACTGCAGCATGGTCATAAACAGCACGGTAAACTCCACCAACACCACTATCACAGAAGAAAAAAGCCTTAACTTCAGCATCAATAACTTCCCTGACAGCCATCACAGCTGGTATGTCAGCTGCACAGATTACCTTGGAAATAGCAATTCCTCAGAGACAAGGATTATCAAGACAGACAGCACGCCTCCTACAGCAGTATTGAACCGTCCGCAGACCATGGAAAATATCTCTGCATCAGCATTCAGGGTAAATGCAACTGTGACAGATTCCGGGATAGGCGTTAACAAAACAGTGTTCGAGTACAGGAGCAGCGACACAGGCTCCTGGACAAGGATATGCAGCAGCAGCATAGGCCTGGATGATCATTACAACTGCACCTGGAACACCGGAATCCTGGAAGAAGGAAGCGGATACCAGGTAAGGGTCTATGCCAATGACAGCCTTAGGCATACCAGCAATCTGGACAACGCTACAAACATCACCATAGACCGCACCCCTCCAGCCATATACCTGGAAGGCCCTGCAAACAACACCCAGGACGTTGACGGGGATAACCTATTGTTTGAGTATAACGTTACAGACACCCTGCTCGATGTTGTAAACTGCTCATTAATAACTAACGGAAAAATAAACCAGACAAATTCAACGATAACCCAGAGAACAGCACAAAACTTCAGCCTTTCAGGCATGCCTGATGGCAGCTATTTATGGAACATAAGCTGCACAGACTCAGCAGGCAATAAAAACGTCTCAGAGACAAGGATCCTTGTCATAGCGGCCGATACAGGCACTCCCTCAATAACCCTGGTAAGCCCTGAAAACAACAGCATCTACACAAAGAAAGACATTAATTTCAGGTTTAATGTAAGTGATGCCTTATCCGGGATAGCTAACTGCTCTGTTATAATTAACAATAAGACAAACACCACCAACTCGTCCCTGATATCAGAAAGCTCCACAAACACAATAACAGTAAATAACGTCCCGGACGGCAATTATACATGGTCTGTCAACTGCACCGACACCTCCCCCAACCGCAACATAGGAGCCAGCACGACCTATAACCTCACAGTAAGGGAGACAACCACCATAATAGTAAACGTGACTGGTGATAAGCCCTCCTATGAAAAAGGCGAGACAGCTGCCATAACTACCACAACAAAAGACAGCTTTGGCAGCTTTATCAATACATCGATAACAACCGACATAATAAGGGGAAACGCATCGATGCACTGGTGGGACACTGCATGGAAGTCAAGAAAGCAGATATTCATAAACGAGACATCCGGGAGCAACAGGACCGATGCCCTTGTAAGGGTCAATGTGACCGGCTTAGGCGGCTATATTAAAAATTGTGTCAATGAGACAAGGGTAATCTACAACGATTCAACAAAACTCATCCCTGTTACCGTAAATGTCCTCGATGGCGACAACTCCACCTACTGCGACATAGTATTTGAAGCGAATGTTACCGGAGGCGTATCAAACCAAGGCAGCTATTACCTCTATTACAACAACTCTGATGCAGACAACCCTGGCTATGATTTTCTTTCTGAGGAAGTAACAATACTTTATGAGGATTTTGAGGATGACTGGGAAACAACAACAGGAACATCCTGCGACCCCACCCCTGACTGCAACCTGAAAGGAAACTTCAGCGACTGTGACTCAAACGGCGGAGATTACAGGTTCTGCGCAAGGGATGACCCAAGATTCGGGTCATGGGCTTTCTGTATGGAAGACTGGGACACCCCCAATAATAACATGGGGATATGGCACACCTTCAGCGGCCTGGACAGCTGCGGCGATACCTGCTATGAGATAAACGTCAGCTTCTGGTTCACTGCCTATTCGCTCGACGCAGGCGAGTACTGCGAGGTCATAGCTGATGACGACTCCCAAAGCGCTGTGCAGCTCTACAGGTGCTCGGACGGGGATGCAGACTGCGACCTTGAGGCGGATATGCCTCTTTCGGGCCAGTATATCTACAAGAATGTCTCATTAGTGGAAAAGGGCATAGGTATTACAGGCTCAAACATAGAGATCCGCCTGATGGCTCAGCACAGCGCAACAGGGGACGAGTGCTTCTTTGACGACTTCAGCATCACCGGCTACAGAAGGTCAAGCCAGAACATAAGTACAAGAATAGGCAATACAGAAGAGCACATAGAACGGTTCCTCAACCAGACAGGCGTTGACGGCATATGGGTCTTAAGCTATGGCACAAACATAAGCTACGGCAACTACTCTGCTGTATCCATCGCATACCACCCTGACTACCTTAATTCCACTGGTGATGCACAGTTTGAGATAACAGCAGACACGACCCCTCCGTCAATTGCGCTGGACACAGCCAACAGGACATGGGAAAAGCAGGACATCACCCTCTACTATACCCCTGACGATACAGCCTCTGCAATAGTAAACTGCACCTTGATACTGAATAATAAGCGGAACATAACAAACAAGACAATAACAAAAGGCATCCTGAATAACTTCACCCTATACAGCCTGCCGCAAGGCGCATATACATGGACTGTCAACTGCACCGATGATGACGGCAACATAGGGACAAACACATCCCACAGGACATTCTACATAGATAACACAATGCCCTCAATAGGCCTAAACCTCCCTGTCCATCTGGAAAATTTTTCTGTTTCATTTGTCCGGTTCAACTTCACTGCAGAAGATAATATGGACACTAACCTGACATGCAGCCTAAAGATAGACAAAAAGGTCAATGTAAGCGGCATAGAAGCTGCCAACGGCTCTTACACGAACATAACTGTCCATGGCTTTAGTGACGGGATGCACAGATGGAACATAACATGCTGGGACAACGCAAGCAATATCAACACCAGCCTTTCAAGAAACTTTACCACAGACACAACACACCCTGTCATAGCCCTAAACTACCCTGCAAACAACAGCTGGGATAATGACGGCAGTATTCAGATGAACTACACACCCTCTGACACCAGCCTTAGATACTGCGAGCTGTGGGGCAATTTCTCAGGAACATGGCAGAAAAACCAGACCGACACAACACCAACCTCCTATGTAATGAACAACTTCAGCCCCATAACCCTAAATGAAGGCAGCTATGTCTGGAACGTCAACTGCTCCGATTACGCCGGCAACTATAACTGGAGCATTGCCAACTACACCCTAAATGTTGACAGCACCTACCCAAAAATAAACCTCACATCTCCAACACCCATAAATAATTCCAACCAGACCTTAACATCATTGACGATAAATGCAACCCATAATGAGACCAACCCATCAAATATAGTATTATTCTGGAATAACACCAAAAACCAGACAAAATCATACCATGGCTCTTACACTAACTTCTCCCTAAGCAGCCTGGCTGACAGTGAATATACATATTACATCTGGATAAACGACTCTGCAGGCAACTACAACCAGACAGAGACAAGGACTATAAGGATTGACACTACCCCCCCTGTTGTAAGGCTTAAGGCCCCTGGAAACAAAACATGGAGAAACAACGATACAAAAACTGTCTTGTTTGAATACAATGCAAGTGATGCATTATTAGCAATAGCCAACTGTTCCCTTATAATCAACAGCAGGATAAACCAGACAAACCGCACAGTAAAAAAAAGAGCAACCCAAAACTTCACCCAGGCATTCCCTGAAGGAAACTACAACTGGAGCATCAACTGCTCTGATTCATTGAACAACCTAAACAGCTCAGAGACAAGGCTTGTTAAGGTTGATCTTGGCTTCCCTTCAATAAGCAAAGAAAGCATAAATACAACAGAAGAGATGTTCACCTACTTTGTCTGCCTAAATGCCAGTATCCAGGATTCTGTTTCAGGCTCCAATTCCACCTGGGCCGAGATAAGGCTTCCTGACGGCTCTTACGAGAATGTTTCATTATATGACAATTCCGTAACAAGCTGCGATACTTCCAATGGCAACGGCGTCTATTCCTACAAGTACCAGCTCGGGAACATCGGCCAGTATAACTGGACAAGGACCTTTGCAAACGACTCCGCAGGAAACATAAATTATACCATAACAGGAATACTTTTCAACAGTACAAGCATAGCATCCATGACCGTAAACATGACCTCGCCCCAATACAGCCTTAAGATCAACGAATCCGGAGCGCATAACAGCTTCATCATGGACTGCTTAGTCGGGTGTGATGACACACCTGAGGACTGTGATGCTGTCAACCTCTATGCAGTCTACAGCAAGAGTGAAGGGACAGACATACTAACCACTACAGAAGAGCTTGTAAACAACCAAAGCAGCCATTCCTGCGGTAACATGGCAGCTAACGCCACATGCAGCGCTTTATTCAATGTATCAGCAGGCCCGTCCTACGGGAACACCAACTGGACAGTATGGTGCAGGGCGGATTCAGAAAACGCCGGCCAGCCGGAATCAGAAGAGCAGGTTAACATCTCGATAAACGACCATCCTGTAGCCGGCTTCACTTACCCATTAAACGGAACATGGCTGCACAGCACTGAGATACTAAACGCCTCCTCCTCATACGACCTGGACAGCGCAATAACCTACTATGAATTCTATCTGGACAACAATACAGCCTTCACCTCTCCTTCCTTATTATGCAGCACTGAAGATTCAAACTGCACCTTCAAAACCCTGACACAAAGCCAGTGCCGCAATAACACAATGTCCTGCTACCTCATGGTGAATGTAAAAGAAAACGACGGTCTGAAAAACTCAACTTACATAACGATAGGCATAGACAACACAGGGCCAGCATCAGCATTAGACCAGCCCTTAAATGGGACAAACATATCATCAGGCAGCTATGTGCTCAATGCAACAGTCTCTGACTCTGGCTCAGGGGTAAATACCGCCATATTCCTGTACAGGCAAAACCCTTCCTCCTCCTGGCAGGCAGCATGCACTGACAAGGACGGCTCTGACAGCTATAACTGCACCTGGGACACGGACAGCCTTGCAGACGGCAATCATTACCAGGTCAGGGTCTATGCCAATGACAGCGAGGGCAATATCGGCTACAACAATACCCATTACAACATAACCTTAGACCGCAGCCCTCCTTCCATATATCTCAAAAGCCCTTCAAACAACACTTGGGGCACAGAGAACATCACATTCTACTATAATGTGACAGACACCCATTCCATAATATCCAACTGCAGCATAGTCATAAACGGGACAGTGAACATTACAAACAAGACAATCACTGAAGGCCAGACCCTGAGCTTGAATGTCAATAATTTTGCTGACGGCCACCACAGCTGGCATGTTAACTGCACGGATTTCCTCGGCAATACAAACTCATCCCAGATAAGGGTAATAAAAACAGACCGCACAGGCCCTTCAGCAGTATTAAACCTCCCCATAACCATGGAAAATATATCTGCATCTGCATTCAGGTTAAATGCAACAGTAACAGACTCGGGCATTGGCGTCAATAAGACAGTATTTGAGTACAGGAGCAGCGATGCAGGATCATGGATTAAGATATGCAGCAACAGCCTCGGCTTAGACGATAATTACAACTGCACATGGAACACAGGCATTCTTGAAGAAGGGAATGATTACCAAGTAAGGGTCTATGCCAATGACACCCTAAACAACACCGGGAGCTATGATAATGCGACCAACATAACGATAGACCGGAGCCCTCCTGCCATCTACCTTGAAGCGCCCGCAAACAACAGCCAGGATGTTGACGGCATTGTAGTATTCTACTATAATGCGACAGACGCATTGCTGAGCATAAAAAACTGCAGCCTCTATATCAACGGCACGATAAATAAGACAAACACCACCATAACAGAAAGCGCAGAACAGGAATTCAGGGTCAGCGGAATTAATGACGGCTTTTACAACTGGTCTGTCGGGTGCTATGATTCTGCCGATAATTTCAACCGTACAGCTGTTTTCCTTCTGGCCATAGCCCCTGACACAGACCCCCCAAATATAACCCTGATAGGCCCGCAAAACAACACGATCTACACAAGCCCAGACATCTCATTCCGCTTTGATGTAGATGATGCATTATCAGGGATAGCGAACTGTACTGTCATAATAAACAACAGGACAAACACCACCAACTCCTCAATAATATCAGAAACAGGAACAAATACAATAACAGTAAATGATGTCGGCAACGGCAATTATACATGGTCTGTCAACTGCACTGACACCTCCCCCAACCGCAACATAGGGGCCAGCACAACCTATAACCTCACAGTAAGGGAAACCACTACCATAATAGTAAACCTGACAACAGATAAAGCAGCCTATGAGATGGGAGAGCCTGCTGCCATAACCACAATAACAAAAGACGAGTTCAAAACCCTGATTAACACCTCTATCACAACCGACATAATAAGGTCCAACACCTCGCTGGAATGGTGGAACTCCTCATGGCAGTTCAGGAAGCCCGTTTACCTGACTAACAGCCTTAACGAGAACAGGACAAATATAAGCGTTCAGGTAAACATAACAGGCCTTGACACCAACATAGAATCCTGCGCAGACGAGATAAGGATCATCCGCAACAATTCCCTTAACCATACCATAATGCAGAGCCAGGTCATAAGCGGCGATGACAGCACGTGGTGCGAGGTAAGGTTCTATGCGGACATAGGCCCAGGTGCGGTCAATGAGAGCAATTATTATGCGTATTATTCCAACTCTGATGCCAATGACCCTGGCTTCGGCCCTGTTGCATCCCCTGACAGGCCAAGGTTGATATTCTTTGATGATTTCGAGACGCAGGATTACTCTGCCGGCCCCTATGATGACTGGGGAACGTTCCAGGGCCAGGCAGCTGACCCCAACCCTGCAGTTACGACAGATGCAGACCTTGACCCTAACGGCGACTACGGCTCCAAGCTCTGCGGCGGTGACGGCGGCGCTGTACAGGGAACATGGGTCAACAGGACAGTCAATACCTTAGGGTATAAAAATATCAATGTCTCGTTCCAGAGGTCTGTCGGCCTTCCAGCTGGTCAGCCGCCGTTTGAAAGCTACTACCGGGCACAATATGATGCTGAGGGTGTTTCATTCCGTGATATGGAAAACCTTACCGCCAGCGTATCATTAGGATGGAAAAATTTCACCCTCCCATCAACAGCAGATAATAATTCCAACCTTGTAATCCGCTTTTTCCAGGAAGAAAGCCGGTCAGATGAATGCTCCTGGACAGATGATGTCAGGGTTGAAGGCATAATCACAGGGTTCAACAGTTCTGTTGGAGAGGAAGAAGAGCTGGTCCAAAGAACAAAGAACAGCACAGGCTTTGACGGAGAATGGCAGTTCAGTTTCGACACTAATGTAGGCACAGGAAATTACTCGGCCATCTCAGTTGCGCAAGACCCCAACTACAATAGCGCGAAGGATACAGCTTATTTCTCAGTAATACCTGACACGACCTCCCCGACAGTAGCCTTAAACACCGCCAATAATACATGGGAAAGGCAGAACATCACCCTCTACTATACCCCTGACGATACAGCCTCTGCAATAGTAAACTGCACCTTAATACTAAATGATAAGAAGAACATGACCAATAAGACAATAACAAAAGGCATCCCTAATAACTTTACCCTGTACAATCTGGCAGAAGGCGCCTACACATGGACTGTCAACTGCACCGATGATGACGGCAACATAGGGACAAACACATCCCACAGGACATTCTACATAGATAACACAATGCCCTCAATAGGCCTAAACCTCCC